>DATDFP010000421.1:0-3342 GCA_036522535.1 Gemmatimonadales bacterium | reverse complement strand
GTCGTGCTGGTGGTCGCGAACCTCGGTGACACGCCCGCCGCCCGTGTCGCGGTCAGCTCCGAAGCCGGTGCGCTGCCGGCCGGTCGGTACGGCGTGCGCAACCTGCTGGGTGGCGCGGGCAGCGCCCCCGTCGCGGTGGGCCCCGACGGGCGGGTAAAGGGCTATGCGCCGATGAGCGGGCGGATCGGTCCGCATGGGAGCGTCATACTCGAGCTGACCAGGCAGTAGAGCGCGTGCATCGCATCCTGACCCTGCTCGCTTGGCTGACGCTTGGCGGCGCCGCGGCACACGCGCAGCAGGCAAGCAGGGCGGTCTACCTCGCCGATCGGGGCGTGATCCGCTGGCGCGACGATAAGCAGGAAGTCACTCTGTTCGGCGCGAACTACGTGCTGCCCACCGCCTCCGACTACCGCGCCGCCGGGTATGTCCACGCCGACCGCAAGAAGATGATCGATGAGGACATGGCGCAGTTCGCCCGCATGGGTTGGGACGGCTTGCGGCTCACCTTCTGGGGCGACTGGGAGGCCTCCGACTCGGCCGGCAACCTGATCGCCAACGACCATCTCGACCTGCTGGACTATCTGATCGCGCGCGCGCGCGAGCGCGGCATCTACATGCTGTTCAGTCCCATTCAACTGTATGGGGCCAACTGGCCGGACGCCCTGGGAGACACGACCGATCCCGGATTCGGCCGCCATTTCGGCAAGGCCCGCATGGGCACGGATCCCGCCGCGATTGCGGCGCAGGTGAACTACCTGCGCCAAATACTCAATCACGTCAATCCCTACACGCGCGTCACACTCAAAGACGAGCCGGCCATTCTGTTCATCGAGCTGGTGAACGAGCCCTGGCATCATCCCGAAGACCTGGAGGGCTCGATCCGCTACATCGACGCGCTCACGGACGCGGTGCGCGGCACCGGCTGCACCAAGCTCGTGTTCTACAACGTGAGCCAGGACTTCCGGATCGGCGAAGCGATCCGCCGCAGCAAGGCGCAAGGCATCACGTTCGGCTGGTATCCGACGGGCTTGAACTCGGGCCACGAGCTCGTGGGCAACTACCTGCGCGGCGCCGACACGTACCCGGATATGCTGCGCCCCGAGCTCGCCCGGCTGCCACGGATCGTGTACGAGTTCGACAGCCCCGACCTGCGCGGCGGCACGATGTATCCGGCGATGGCGCGGACACTCCGCGCCGTGGGGGCGCAGTTCGCCGCGATGTTCGCCTACGATATGCTGCGCACCGCCTCGCGCAACCTGGGCTGGCAGACACACTACCTGAGCCTCGTCTACACGCCGCGCAAGGCGATGAGCGCGATCATTGCGGCGGAGGCGATGCGCCGTCTGCCGCGCATGCGCTCGTACGGCTCCTATCCCGAGAACACGCGGTTCGGCGACTTCCATGTATCCGCGGCCGACGACCTGGGCGAGCTGGTGGCGCGCGACGCCCTGCTGTATGCGGGCTCGACGCGCGCCACGCCGCCGGATCCGGCGGCGCTGCGGCGCATCGCGGGCTACGGCTCCTCGTCCATGGTGAGCTACGAAGGGGAGGGGATCTACTTCCTCGACAAGATCCGGCCGGGCCTGTGGCGCCTCGAGGTCTACCCCGACGCGGTTCCCGTGCGCGACCCCTTCGAGCCACCCAGTCCCGGCAAGGTCGTGACGCGCGCCATCAGCCGCGCCTGGCCGATGACGGTCACCCTTCCCGACCTGGGGGGCGAGTTCACGGTGCAACCGCTGAACGGCGGCGCTCGGGCGGTCCAGCGGTCAGCGGCCGGTCGGTTTGCCGTCACGCCGGGTGTGTATGTCCTGAGCGCGAGCGGTCCGGTGGATCCGGCCACGCTCCCAGCACGCGTGGGCCAGATCGGGTTCACGGAGTACCATGCCCCTCCCACCGACTCGCTCCCCCCCTCGGTCGAGCCGCTGGGCCCGCCAGAATACCTCGCCGGCCGGGACGTCGTGCTGCGGGCCCGCGTCGTCGACAGTACACCGCCGGACTCGGGCGTGCTCTTCATCCGACCGGTGGCCGGAGGTTTCTATCGCGGGTTCAGGTTACGGCCGGAGCATGGCTACGTGTACGGCGCCACGGTTCCGGCGGCGGCCGTGCGGGCGGGCGGAGGCCCGTACGAATTCGTGATCACATTATTCCGCGGCGACTCGAGGCTCACGTTCCCCGCTGCGGTGCCTGAGAAGCCGACGGACTGGGACTACAGCGGTCGGACCTCCTGGCAAGTCGATCTCGTCGAGCCGCAGACGCCGCTGCGGTTGTTCAACCCTGGCACGGACGCCGTCCGGTTGGCCTTCACGCGCCTCGGCGACGCGGGGCGGCGCGGGCTGTTCCAGGTGGCGTTCTCCGAGATCACGGGCGAGCCGGTGTTCCACTTCGCTCTGCCGGTGAGTGCGACCGACTACACCGCGGCGCTGGTCGTCAAGGATCGCATCGAGGCCCGCCGGGAGACCATCACCCGTGCCACTGAGCTGCGGGTGCGGCTGCGCGGCCTCGGGCCTCGGCAGGTGCTGCACGTGACCCTGATGGAGGACGACGGCACCAGTTGGAGCGCGGCGCTGCCCGTCGACAGCACCTGGAGCGAACAGACGATTCCCCTCGCGGCACTGACCCTGGGTCGCGGCGTGCTGCTACCCGAGGGATTCCCGGGCGAGTGGAACTACTGGGTGGGACCCGCAGCCGGGCGGGGCGGCAGCGGCGACCACCTGCGGCTCGACCGGGTGGAGCGGCTACAGCTGTCACTGCGACGCGAGCAAGGCGTCGACCTCCGGCCCGGCACCTATGGCGTCGAGGTGGAGTCGATAACACTGGGCTTCGAGCGGTAGGTCCTCACCCCCTGTCCCCCTCTCCCTTCGGGAGAGGGGGCACGATAGTCGGGTGTGCGTTTCCCCTCTCCCGAAGGGAGAGGGGATCAAAGGGGTGAGGACCGAGGTCGATTGCGTTCGCCAGCGGTCCCACGATGGCGAGCGCGAGGATCGGTGGGGCCGGATAGAGCGGGGCGAGCGCCGCCACGTGCCAGTCCCCCGCCAGCCGGATGCCCGCTTCCGCGAGCGCGACCGCGGCAGCCACGATCATGCGGCCGCGCACCGTGCTCACCGTGGTCTTGGGATCGGTGACCATGAAGAAGATGAACAGCTGGTACATCGGGCCCGTGAGCGGCGCGACCTCGGCGAGCAGCGGGCCCCCGCTGATCGCGCTCCGCAGCGCGGCGAGCACGAGAAAGCAGGTCACGTACGTCAGCGTCACGTGCAGCATGCGGACGCGTGAGGCGATCAGCAGCCCGAAGCACCAGATCACCGCGTTCGTCCCCAGGTCGTTGCCCCACTGCTGGCTCAG
>DATDFP010000420.1:0-8209 GCA_036522535.1 Gemmatimonadales bacterium | reverse complement strand
CAAGCCCGTGACCCCGTCAGCCGGTAGCGGGGGCGGGGGCGGGGGCGGCTGGGGAGGCCACATCGTACCGCTCGGACTCCTTCCCCGAGCCGGGCGTGGAGCGTTGCAGGCGGTGGATGGCGGCGTAGCGGCCATCGAGCTGCAGCAGCTCGGCCGGCGTGCCGCGCTCCCGCACGCGCCCGGCTTCGAGATAGAGGATCAGGTCGGTCCGGGCCGCGAGCCGCGGCTCGTGCGTGATCAGGAGGGTCGTGCGGCCGGCGGCCACGCGCTCCAGGGCCTCGATGACCGCCCGTTCGTTTTCCTTGTCGAGACCGGTGGTGGGCTCGTCCAGGATGAGGATCGGGGCCTGGCGGATCGCCGCCCGGGCGATCGCGATGCGCTGGCGCTGGCCGTGAGAGAGCGTCACGCCGCGCTCGCCCAGCACCGTGTCATAGCCTTGCGGCAGCGCCTCGATGAAAGCGGCGGCGTTGGCGAGACGCGCCGCCGCCTCGATTGCCTCCGGCGAGGCATCCGGAGCGCCGTGGGCGATGTTGTCGCGCACCGTCGTGGCGAAGAGCAGGCTGTCCTGAAGCACCACGCTCATTTGTGCGCGGAGCGATGCGAGCGTGTACTCGCGCACGTCGCGCCCGTCGACCAGCACGCGCCCTGCGGTGGGGTCGTACAGCCGGAGCACGAGGCTCGCGAATGTGGACTTCCCACTTCCGGACGGCCCCACGAGGGCGACCCGCCGCCCCGGCTCGATGTCGCAGTCGATCTGCTCCAGCGCCGGGCGCCCCGGCTCGTACGCGAAATGCACGCCCTCGAACCGGACTGCGCCGCGCAGCGCCGGCGCGGCCACGGCGCCGGGGAGATCCCGTACGTCGGGAGTGCGGTCGAGGAGATCGAGCACGCGCTCGCCCGCGGCCGAGGCTCTTGCGAGGCGACCCGTGTACTTGGCGGAGTCCTTCACGGGGCGGAAGGCGTTTTTCACGTACGCGAGGAACACCACGAGGTCGCCCGGCGTCATCGCGCCCCGCAGTACGAACCGCGCGCCGAACCACAGCACCAGGGCCGTGCCGAGCGCGATCAGCAGGTCCACGGTCCTCTCGAGCCCGGCAGACAGCCGCGTGGCGTACGCGCCCGTCGCCAGATTCCTGCGGTTCTGGCGGGTGAAGGCCTGCGCGAACGTGCCCTCGAGGGAGAGGGCGCGAATCACCTTGACCGCTCCAATCGACTCGGCTGCGGCGGCGGCCATCGCGCCCTGCTGCCGGCGCTGCTGCCGGGCCGTCTCGTGAATGCGCCGGCTGCGCCGCGCTGTGGAAATAAAGAAGAGCGGTCCCGTCGCGAGCGCGAGCAGGGCAAGCGGCGGGCTCAGCGAAAGCATCACCGCCGCCATGCCGACGATCGTGAGCGCGTTCGCCAGACCCGGCAGGAATGCCGTGACGGCCACGTCCTCGAGCACGCCGACGTCGCCGATGACGCGCATGACCAGATCGCCCCTCCGCGCCCGGGTGTGAAACGAGAGCGAGAGCCGCTGCAGCCGCCCGTACAGCTCGTTCCGCACCGCCATCAGGACCCGCCTGCCGACGAGCGCGAACCCGATCGTGCTGTAGTAGGACGCGAGCGCCCGCAGCCCGGCGAACACGATGACCAGGGCGGCGGCCAGCGCGAGCAGCGTCGCCGGGTCGAGGGCCTCGAGGAAACGGAGGCGGGCGACGCCGTGGACGTGCGCGGTGCGGACCACGCGGTCCAGCACGAGCTTCAGCGGCCAGGGCTCGAGCAGCCGGAAAGCAATCTCGGCGTAGAGCGCGAGAAACGAGAGGGTGATCAGCGGACGCTCGCGACGGAGGTACGGCCAACACCGTCGCAACAGGCGTCCCAACCCGGGGAGCGATGCGCGCAGGGTCTTGGGGCGTCCCATTCGATCACTCCAGCGCCGGCACGCCCAGGGTCTCTCGCACGCGCTGCATGAGGAGCCGGGCGCTCTCGATCAGGTCCTCGGTGTGCGACGCCCACTGCTCGTCGAAGAGCTGGACGCGCCTGGCCACGAGCTTCACGATTTCCAGCGCTTCATAGAGGCGCCCGCGCACGAGACGCCCGTCGGGCGCGCCGGAGGAATAGCCCTCGAGGAAACGGCGCTGCGTCTCCTCCGTACCCGGAAGATCGTAGGTGGAGTAGCACACCCGCAGGTCGGCGAGGAAAGTGCCCAGGTCGAGCGCGGGATCAGAAAGAGCGCAGGTGTCGAAGTCGATCACCGTCAGCCCTGATTCGGTGACCCACAGATGCTCGACCTTCAAGTCACCATGCGTGGCGGTCGGGGGCTCCTCCGGCAGCATGGCGTGGAGCTCTCGCGCGGATTCCAGGAGCGCGCGAATCGTGGCTCCCGCGCGGGGCAGGAGGGCGTGCAGGAAGGAGCTGGCTTGCTCGATCACGTCGAGCTCGCTCTGGAAATCGTGGAGCGCCAGCCCCTCCGTTACGGACTGGGGCGCGCGGTGCAACACGCCGAGCGCTTCACCGGCGCGCCTCGCCCACTGCATTACATCTTGACCCGGTCGCCGCAGACACTCGACCAGCGGAACACCCTTCACTTCCGGATACAGTACCGCGGAGTCCGCGGCGCTGAAGGCGAGAGGCCGCGGGCACGTGACCGGTGCGCGCTCGCTCGCGAGCCAGTGGTGCAGAGAGGTCGACACGCGGAAGGCGCGCGCGCTGTCCTCGGGGGGAGAGAGTTTTGCGAATACCGGGGCGACCTCCCCCCGGCTCGGCGGCTCGTATCTGACGAGGTGGCGGAGGCCGGGTCGGTAGCGAACGAATCGGACTGTCGTGCGGGCGGCGAAGGACTCGCCGGCGGCGCCAAGCCTCTCGATGGCGTAGCGCTGGTCGAACACCCGCACGAGCTGGGGGAACTCGAGGTCCAATGGAGCGACCTGGACTTGCAGGTGCCGCTCGGGGGATTCCGCCGCGAGAGCGCGAAATGGCGTGAGCAGCCCGCGCGCCGCTGCATCGGCGTGGATGGCGAAGAGCTGGTCCTGCGCCTGCCGCCGGGCGCCGCCCGGACGCCCTCGCCAGATCGCGGCCACCGGCCGGCTGCCGTGCCCTTCGACCGAGACATCGTAATACGCCGTGAGCTTGTGGCCGGGTTTGAACCGCACATGACACAGGTGGCACGGCCCAACCAGGCTCTCGTTGCCGAGCAGGGCGCTCAACGTTTGCCGGAACAGCCGCTCGGCCTTGGCGCCGAACAAGAGCCGGCGAACCCCCGTCAGTTTCTCCCGTCCGGAGACCGCGTTGGCAACACTCAGCATGCCGTCCTCACGCTTCGCTCCATGCGGCGGCGTGGACCAGCCGCTTCCGGTCGCGCAGCGGCTCGACCCACTCGACGACCCGCGCCGCGCTCCGGCTCCAGGTATTTTCTTCGCACGCGAGCCGGGCGTTGACCCCAAGCTCCGCTCTCAGGCGTCCGTCACTCCGCAATCGGCGCAAGGCAAGCAGCAGCTCCTCGCCATTGCCGGGTTCGTACAAGAGCCCTGTGACGCCGTCGCGGACGACATCGGCCACCTGCCCGATCCTGCTCGCCACGACGGGCCGGCCGGCCGCCATGTACTCGTACAGCTTTAGCGGCGAGTAATAGAAGTCTGCGAGCGCCGGGTAGGGAGCGACCGCGACGTCCATACCCGCCAGGTAGCGGGGGACTTCTTCATGAGGCACGGCGCCGGCGAGGGTCACCGCTCCCTCGAGCCCCAGTCGCCGCGTGTCTCGCTCCACACCCTCGCGCATGGGCCCGTCGCCGACGAGGAGCAGGTGAGCCGAACGGTCCTCACCGTGCAATCGCGCGAACGCCTCGAGCAAGATGTCGACTCCGTGCCAGACCTTGAAGCTGCCTGTAAACCCGATAACGAACCGGTCGTCGAGGCGCAACCGGCGGCGGAGGGCGACCCGCTCGCCGTCTCTTGCCTCGAACAGCCTGGAGTCGACCGCATTCGGAAGCAGGCGGACTTTTCCGCGCTCCACGCCGGCGCTGTCGAGGTGCTTCTGCAGTGCCTGAGACACCGCGACCACCAGGTCCGCATGGCGCCAGATGCGCCGCTCGGCCCAGCGTGCGACGGACGGGAAGGCGAGCCCCTCGCGGTAGCACTGCTCTTCATCGGTGAGCGGGGCGTTCACCTCCAGCACGAGCGGGATCGACCACTTCCGCGCCAGGCGCTCTCCGGCCCCTCCCCACAGGCTGTAGCGCTCATACACGAAGCTCGGCTGCAGGCGCGCGGCGCCCTCTTCCAGGACCCGCGAGAATTCCGCGTTGTGTAGCGCCTGCACGATGTTGCGGCCCCGGCCGGGGCCCCGGCCCAGCCATCGGTTGGCGGCGGTGATCCCCCGGCCCAGCGCCTCGTTCCACCCGGAGAGCGGCGCTCTGACCACTGTGGCCCCGGTCGCCGCTTCGAACGCGGCCGGCGAGCCCACCTTCGTGCCGATCACGAGCACCTCGTGTCCGAGCTCCACCAGCGCCCGAACCAAAGAGCGGACGTGAATGGACGCGCCCTTCAGGCCGGAGAGGTCGATGCCCCGGTCAAAGCACAGGTAAACGATCTTCATTGCACGCGAGCGCCGGTCCAACTGACTCGCCCTGAGCCGGCGAGACCGAGTGAGGGCCGGCCGTCTGATGGAGACTCGCCTGTGACGAGAGCAAAAACCGCGAGTAGCCGTTCCGCGCTTGTTTCGAGCGAGAACGAGGATTCGATCTTCGCCCGCGCGGCGCAGGCCAGGCGCTCGCGCAAGCCCTGCGAAGCCAACAGCAGATCGAGTGTCTCGGCGAGCCTCGGCGGGCTGTTCGGCGGGACCAGGAGGCCGTCGACTCCCGACTCGATCAGCTCGGGAATCCCCGACACCGGGGTCGAGATGACCGGCACGCCGCTCGCCATCGCCTCGAGCAAGACGTTTGGAATGCCGTCACGATCGCCATTAGAGGCGATGACGCAGGGAAGCGCGAAGACCGCCGCACGCTGGTAGGCGCGGCGCACCAGGTCGTGGGACTGGGCGCCGGGCAGCGCGACACGGCCCCCCAGTCCCAGTCGCTTCACCTGAGCCTCGAGGACGTGCCGCAGGGGGCCATCGCCGACGATCTGCAGCCGGAAGGACCGGCCCCGGTCTCGAAGCATCGCGGCCGCCGTGATCAAGTCGGCCAGTCCCTTCTTCTCGACGAGCCTCGCGACCGAAAGGATCAACGGCTCGCCTGAATCGGCCCTCCCGGACAAGCTGAACCTGAATCGCGAAGTGTCGAGCCCATGATAGATGCAATGCACCTTGCCGTCGCACAGAGTGCCGAACTGATCCATCAGGAAACGGCGGTTGTATAGCGTGCACGTCACCACCGCCCGGGCGCGCTCGAGCTTGGACACTGCGGGGGGCGCGACATAGATGTCTTTCGCATGCGCCGTGAAGCTGTACGGAATGCCGCAGAGTTGGTGGGTGAACATCGCCACCATGGTGGGTGCGGAGGCGAAGTGTGCGTGGAGATGATCCGCCGGCTTGTACCGCAGGATGTCGGCGAGGTATGCGGCCTTGAAGAAATGCTTCAGGGGTGCGAAGCGGCGCTGACGGATTGCCCTCTCCGTCACCTCGAAGAGCACCTGCAGGTATCGGCGAGGCTCTCGGCCGAGCCCACGCAGATTCGCAAGCGCGGCCTGCTTCCAGTGCTGCCGTAAGGCGAGGTAAGTCACTTCGGCGCGCACCTGCGCGATCTCCGCGTGGGCCGGCCCGGTGTCGGCCACTTTGGTCGAGAAGATGCGGATCGGCACCCCGCGCCGCTCGAGCGAGACGATTTCGTTGAGAATGAACGTCTCCGAGAGCCTCGGCCATGCCTTGACCAGATAGGCGATCGTCCGCTCAGGACTCACCGGATTCGCCTCAGGCTGTGACGGCATCGTAGCGCACCGGGGCGTCCGCCTGCATGCGGTACAGGGCCGCATACCGCCCGTTCGCCCCCAGCAGCGCCGCATGCGTGCCGCACTCGCGAACGGTTCCCGCGTCCAGGTAAAGGATCAGGTCGGCCCGGGCGGCGAGTCGCACATCGTGCGTGATCAAGAAGGTGGTGCGGCCCGCCACCAGGCGCTCCAGGGCCTCGATTACCGCCCATTCGTTTTCCTTGTCGAGCCCGGTCGTCGGCTCGTCGAGCACCACGATGGGTGTCCGGCGGATCGCGGCTCGGGCGATCGCGATCCGCTGGCGCTGCCCGTGCGAGAGGGTCACGCCACGCTCGCCGACCACTGTGTCGTATCCCTGCGGCAGGGCCGCGACGAACGCGTGAGCGTTCGCGAGGCCGGCGGCCGCCTCGATGGCCTCGGCCGGAGGGGGAGGCGGGGGCGGGTTGGACCCTCCCGACGCTCCGTAGGCGATGTTGTCCCGAATCGTCGTCGCGAAGAGGAGGCTGTCCTGGAGAACGACGCTGATCTGGGGGCGTAGCGATGCGAGCGTGTATTCGCGGATGTCCCCCCCGTCGATCAGGACCCGACCAGCCCCCGGGTCGTAGAGCCGGAGGATCAGGCTCACGAGCGTGGATTTCCCGCTCCCCGACGGCCCGACGAGCGCGACGTGCTGCCCCGGCGAGATCTCGCAGTCGATCTCCTCCAGCACCGGGCGTCCCGGCTCGTACGCGAAGCTGACGCGGTCGAACCGCACCGCCCCCCGGAAGGCCGGTGCGGGCACGGCCCCGGGCAGGTCCCGCACGTCGGGCGTGCGGTCCAGGAGATCGAGCACGCGCTCCCCCGCGGCGGATGCCTTCGCGAGGCGCCCGGTGTACCGGGCGAAGTCCCGCACCGGGCGGAAGGCATTCCTGAGGTAGGCCAGGAACACGACCAGGTCGCCCGCTGTCATCGCACCGTGCAGCACCAGCTTCGCGCCCAGCCACAGCGTCAGCGCCGTGGCGACGGCGATCAGCAGGTCCACTGTGCGCTCCAGCCCGGCCGCCAGGCGCGTGGCGTACGTGCTCGTCGTCAAGTTCTTGCGGCTCTGGCGGGTGAAGGCGCGGGCGAACGTCTCTTCCAGCGAGAGGGCGTGAATCACCTTGACTCCCTCGATCGACTCGGACGCGGTGGCGGCCATCGCACCCTCCTGCTGGCGCTGCCGGCGGGCCGTGTCGCGGATGCGCTGGCTGAGCCGCGTCGTGCACAGCCAGAACAGCGGCCCGGTCGCCAGAGTGAGGAGCGTGAGCGGGGCGTTGAGCCAGAGCATCACGGCGGCCATGCCCACGAGGGTGAGCGCGTTCGCCATGAGCGGCAGGAACGCCGTCACGGTGACGTCCTGCAGGAAGGCGACGTCGCCGATCACGCGCACGATCAGGTCGCCGCTCCTCGCTCGCGAGTGAAACGAGAGCGAGAGCCGCTGGAGCTGGCTGTACAGCTCGCTCCGCACGGCCGTGAGCACGCGGTTGCCGACGAGGGCGAAGCCCACGGTGTTGTAGTAGGCGGCGAGCGCCCGCAGTCCGGCGAAGGCGATCACCGAGAGCGCCGAGAGCAGGAGCAGCGTGGCGGGATCGACGTCGCGGAGCAGGTGGAGCTTGGAGTCGGCGTGGCCGTGCGCGGTGGAGGGGGCGAGGATGCGATCGAGCACCACCTTCAGGGGCCAGGGCTCGAGCAGCCGGAGGCCGATCTCGGCGTAGAGCGCGACGAGCGACGCGGTGACCAGCCGGCGCTCGCGCCGCACGTACGGCCAGAAGCGCCGCACGAGCCGCCCCAGGCCGGGCAGGGAGTCGCGCAGGCTCGGCGCTTGCGCCATCTCTAGGCCTCCACCCGGTCGCCGCGCAGCAGCGCGTTCGCTGCCCGGTGGACCTCGGCGCGGCGCCGGCGGCGGGCGGAGAGCGGGGGGCGCCGTCCCAGCACTTCCTCCAGCAATCGCGGCACCCGCATCAGCCCGTTGAAATCGATCCGCTCCCGCGCCGGTTGCACTTCCGTCCGTCCCGCGGCGAGCCACGCGGTCAAGGCCGCGGGACTCAAGTCCCGGGGATGGAGCATATCCACGAGCTGCAGCGCGCGGAGGCGCTCCGCGCGGATGAGCTGCTCCTGTCGCGGCTCGACGCGGGGCACGATCAGGGCGGGCTTGGCGAACGAAAGAACTTCGCAGACGGTGTTGTAGCCGCCCATCGTCACGACGCGAGTCGCGCGTTGCAGGAGCCGGGTAGGCTCGAGCAGGAACGGCACCACTCTGCGGTGCGGGCGTCGGGCGGCCTGGCCGGCCAGCC
>DATDFP010000419.1:0-18722 GCA_036522535.1 Gemmatimonadales bacterium | reverse complement strand
CCCTGCCCCGAGGCCGAACGGGACCACGATCAGCTGAGGCAAGTCATTCAGCGCGCGCGTGCGGGCCAGATGCCCGGCCGTCGCCAGCACCGGCTCGAATGCGAAGACCCTCCCGCTTCGACCGACCAGCTCGCTCAACGCGATCGCCGTATAGCCGTAGTGCGCCCCCGCATCCAGCCAGGTCTCGCCGGCCTTGACGTTCCGCTCGAACCATCGGAGCAGCGCACGCTCCGTTCGCCCGAGGATCGCGCCAGGATAATCGTGCCAGGAAGTCACGATGGTGCGCCCGCGCAACGGGCCTGCCAGGATCCGATGAGGTCGAATCGCTCTCGGCATCAGCCAGCGGATGTGCGCGGTAGCAGTCACAGGTCTCACTTCTGAAGTCTGACGTCTGACGTCTCAAGTCTCACGTCACTTGGTCGTCTGGAGCACGGTAGCCTGCCCACGGATCTTCCCTTCCCGCTCCAGCTCACCATGAATCCACGTGTAGGTCTCTGCCAGGCCTTCTTCCAGGGACACACCCGGCTCCCATCCCAGGACGCTGCGGAGCCGAGTGTTGTCGGAGTTGCGCCCTCTCACGCCTTGCGGTTTGTCCAGATCATGGCGCCGTCGGATCGTCTTACCGGCTATCCGTGCCACGATGTCCACCAGCTCGTTGATGGTCACGAGGCGATCCGAGCCGAGGTTCAACGGCTGACGCCAGTCCGACCGCATGAGCCGGTGAATGCCTTCCACGCAGTCGTCCACGTAGCAGTACGAGCGGGTCTGCAGTCCGTCGCCCCAGACGTCGATCTCTCCCCCATCTTCGGCGAGGGCGATCTTTCGGCAAATGGCGGCTGGGGACTTCTCGCGACCGCCGTCGTATGTGCCGAGGGGGCCGTAAATATTGTGGAAGCGAACGACCCGCGTCTCGAGGCTGTAGTCTTCCCAATAGTGCCGACACTGTCTCTCCGAGAACAGCTTCTCCCAACCGTACCCGTCTTCCGCATCCGCAGGGTAGGCATCTTCTTCACGCAGGGGCGCTACGTCGGGCGAGGTCTGGCGATATCCCGGGTATACGCACGCCGACGACGTGTAGAGGTAGCGGCGGGCGCCGTTCAGCCGGGCGGCTTCGAGCATGTGGGTATTGATCAGCACGTTGTCGTGCATGATCTCGGCCTTATGGGCTTCGATGAAGCCGATTCCACCCATGTTGGCGGCGAGGTTGTACACCTCTTCCACGCCTTCCGTAGCCTGCAGGCAGTTGTCCCACCGCCTCAGGTCCAGCAGCTGGAATTCGTGGGCGCTCGTTGGCTCATAGTCGGGCGCCTTGATGTCCACGCCGCGCACCCAATGGCCCGTGCTCGCCAGGCGCCTGACGAGATGATGTCCGATGAAACCACCCGCGCCGGTGACCAGTACTCGTTTCATTGCCAGGCCCTCTCGAATCAGCGAGGGAAAGCTCTTCGACCAACGGCCCGTATACCGACGCGCGATCGAAGACGCGCATCGCGAAAGCGCGCGCACGCTGCCGGTATGGTGACGTCTCCACCGCGCCGCGCTCGAGACGCCGGATCTGCTCGGCGAGGGCGGCGTCGTCTCCGGCGGGGATGGTGATCCCTCCGGCGCTTCGCTCGAGGAGGCGGGCCGTTTCACTGCCGGCCGGGCACGCGGCGATGATCATCGCCCCCGCCCCGAGCGAGGTGATCAGCTTGGAAGGGACCACGATGTCCACGACCTCGGCCCGCTGGCTCACCAGCACCACGTCGGCACCCGAGAGCAGGTGCCTGAGCATGCAACGCTCCACCAGCGGGTGATACGACACGTTTTCCAGGCGAAGCTCGTCGCGGCGCCGCAAGAACGCTTCTTTGACGGCGCCCTCCCCGAACACGTAGAAGCGCACCCGCGGCTCGTCCTTCAGGCGCTGAGCCGCCCGCAGTAACAGCTCCAGGTCCTGCTTCTTGCCCATGTTCCCCGTGTGAACCACGGCGAACGTATGCCCGGGGACGAAGCGCCGGCGGAACTCGTTCGCCTCGAACGGAACCGGACGGAGCTCCTCGGAATCGATCGTGTCCGGCACGACGCGAATCTTCTCCGGCGCCCGCGTGCCGCGCGCAATTCTCGCGCGCATCCCTTCGCCCAGCGTGTGGATTTCATCGGCACCGTCGTAGATCCGGCGAGCGAGCCACCGTGAAACCGCGATCACCAGCGGGTTGCGCAGCATCCCGAGCTCGACGGCGGCGTCGGGCATGACGTCCTTGACCACCAGCACCCGCCGCACCCTGAAGAGCAGCGCCATCACCGACGCCGTGACGGCGAACCCCAGAGCCGGACTGACGATGTAAGCGACCGCCGCCCCTCTCAGCGCGCGGATCATCTGCGGCATGGCGACGAGCGAGAGAGTCGTCTCGTGCAGCAGTCGAGTGAGCGTGGACGGCCGTGGGGCCACGAAATGCCAGGATCGCAGCACGCTGACGCCTTCGTGATGCTCGGTCGCCCAGAGGGCCCCGCGGTACTCCTTCCAGATCCGCCACTGCGGATAGTAGGGCATCGAGGTGGCGACACGGACGTCGAGCCCCCGTTGAGCCAGGAAATGGGCGAATTCCCACACCGTTTGGCCCGTGCTGGTAGGCTCGGGCCAGAAGTTCGAGGTCAGGATGGCGATGCGCCGCACAGCACTCCGGTGAGCCCTCACGGCTACAGCGCCCCTCGCCGCCGCAGCACCGCCGGGATCGTCTTGACGAGAATCGCGAGGTCGCGAGCCAAAGACAAATTGCGCGCGTACTCGAGCTCGATGGCCGCCCGATCCGGGTACCCGATGGCGCTTCGTCCGTTGACCTGCCAGGCGCCCGTCATGCCGGGCCTCAGCGAAAGGAACACTGCGGCTCCGTGGCCATACTGGCGGAGCTCTTCCATGACTATCGGGCGCGGACCGACCAACGACATGTCGCCCGTCAACACGTTGAACAGTTGCGGCAACTCGTCCAGGCTCGTCTTGCGGAGGAAGCGGCCCAGACGCGTCAGACGCGGATCCTCGTCGACGGGTAGCTTGTAGTTGTTGGCGACGTAGCGCGCATACAAGCTCTCATCCGAGCGAAGCCGCTGCTCGGCGTCCCGATGCATCGACCGGAACTTCCAGCACCGGATGGCGCGTCCGTTCAACCCCAGCCGCCGATGTCCGAACAGGATGGGGCCGCGCGAGTCCAGCTTGATCGCGATCCCGATCATGGCAAAGAGCGGAGCGAGGACGATGAGGCCAAGACCCGAGCCGATCAAATCGAGCAGGCGCTTGAGGAACAGCTGCGACACCTTGAGGCTGGGCGCGCTCAACTCGACGATAGGTTGCCCGCGCCGCCAGACCGTGGTTGGATGCAGCCCCGCGATGACCACCGAGCGGGGAACGGACAGGACCTGACACCCACCCGCGAGCGCGGCGTCCACCACGTCCTGGAACTGAGCATCCGTCAGGTAGCCGCATACCACGACGACCTCGGCGCCGGTGGCGGCGATGAGCAACCCGACCTCGTCGATGTACCCAACCGCCCCGGGAGCGGGCGGGATTTGCACGTCCACGAACCCGATGGGCCGGAACTCCTTCCCCGACGCGAACAGGGGACTCTCGGCGGCAGTCAGGCACTGTCCCGCGGTGCCGACGAACAACGCGTCCAGGGCATCGCGCTCCAGCGGACGCACCCAGGCCCTGAGGCGGTCGATCGTGAGCCGCTCGGCCACCAGTCCGAGCCACGCCAGGCCGACGGTCAGGGAATACTCCTCGAGCACCCGGCCGGAGCCCCCCTGCCAGAGCGCTGCCCAGAGAGGCAAGGCCGTCGCCAGCGCAGCGGCGGCGAATAGCCGGGCAGGGTCGCGGCGCCGGTCTCCGGGACCGTACGCGCCGGTGAGGACCAGGCCAAGAAAGAGCGCGGTCGCGAACTGCCAGCCGTTCAGGTAACCTGCCGGCAGCACGGATCGAATCCAGCCGGCGACGCCCGCCCCGAGGAGCGACTGATCGCGCAGGGCGCGGACTACGACGCGCATCAGCGCGACTGTCACCATGTCCGCGACGACGAGAACCGCGAACCGAGTGATGGCCAGCCGGACGTGGTGGCGGAGGTTGGCGGGCGCCCGGAGTTGCAGACGTAACGGCATCTCTGCCGCCCGCTCGCGCCGCCGCGTCGGCGGTGGGGGAAGGGGAACATCCGGTGAGGCCGGTTGCTCGATGCCGGAGTGCACGCCCGGCGGCGGAGGCCGGCGTTCAGCCTTCAACGGCGACCGCTCCTCAGTGACGCTACCCGGCACTGGTTCCACGACGAGCGATCCCTCCTGGGACACGAGCGACACGCCTCACCCGCACCGGGCGGGTACCGTGCCGCCGCTCAAGTGACCTACATCACACCGGGTTCTTTCCCACTTCTTTCTCTCGAGCCGGCCGCCGCGTCTTCCGCGCGGCCTGGACCGCGAGTGTGCACTACCGCCCTCAAGCGGCCCTCAAGCCGCGGGACTCGAACTCCCGCGCGCTTCGGACCTCCGGAGCATCATGTTTGATGGGATACCTGATCGCGGGCAGCGCGCGTCACTTCTCGCCGCCACATCAACGGCGGCATCAACCGCCCGCCGATCACTGCGACGTCGCGCCAGCGCAACAACAATACACGCCTCCCGCACGGACTCCACCACGCCGCCGACCGCCCACAAGACACACAAGGGCTCACTTGGTGGCGATCGAGGAAGGAAGGCAAATATACCCGCGGACGTGCGGGCCGCTAGGTGATCGGTGAGCGGTGAGCGGTGAGCCGTGAGCGGTCTGCCCTACCGCTGACCCCTCACCGCTCACCGCTTACCGCTCACCGCTTCCACTTCCACACGCAGTTAAGTTGTTCCCGATGCGAAACTTGACCCGGCGGAAGCTGCTATCCGTCACCTTGGGTGCGGCAACCGCCGCCGTCGCCGGCGATGCGCTGCTGGTCGAGCCCACTGAGATCAAGGTGACCCACCACGACGTTCCCGTGCCGGACTTGCCGCCCGCGCTTGAAGGACTCCGGATCGGCTGCCTCACTGACGTCCACCTGTATCACAACATCTCGGCGGCAGCCCAGGCAGCGCTCGAGCATCTGCATCGGGAGCGGCCTGAGGTCGTGGTGTTGATCGGTGACATCTGCAACTCCCGAGACGATCTGGCGAACCTGGCCGCTTGGGCGCGGCAGGCCCAAGGCAGCGCCGCGACCTTCGCCACACTGGGAAATTGGGAGCACGACGCCGGGATCGACCGCCTCACGGGCGAGCGAGTCTATGACCGGGCGGGTGTCGAGCTGCTCTACAACTCCACGGGTCGGGTGACGGTCGGCGGCGCAACACTCGCCGTCGTGGGGATCGACGACCCGGTGCTCGGCAAGCCCGACGTCCCTGCCGCCCTGGCCGGCGTCCGCGCGGGCGACGTGAGCACATGGGTGCTGCACGGTCCGGGCTACGTAGACACGGTCCCCCACGAGACCACACCGAAACCGGCCGTCATCCTCGCGGGGCACACGCACGGCGGCCAGATTCGGGTGCCGTTCTACACGCCCTACACACCGGTGGGTAGCGGCCGCTTCGTCGCGGGTTGGTACTTCGATACCGTGGGGCCGCTCTACGTCTCGCGCGGGATCGGAACGGTGCTCGTGCCGGCTCGGCTGTTCTGCCCGCCGGAGCTACCGGTGTTCACCTTGCGGCGGGGGCCGCCGCACGATGGCGCGCAGGCGCCGGCGTGAAAAACTCGTCCATGTCCGGAGCGTCGGCCGCGGCGTTGGGAAACGCCGTCACGCCCAGCCATCCGAGTGACAACCGCAGGGCGCTCTGATGCTGGTATGGCGTGCTGGACCGGTAGCCGCGCTTCGCTTTTGGACTCACCACGACCCAGGCGATCCGCCCGCCCCCCCTGGTGCTGTCGCTCACCGCCTCGTCGAATGCGATGATCAAGAGACCGTCCCGTTGGAACGTCGGGCTCGCGATGAGCGGCTCGAGGTTGGTCTTGAGCCATGCATCGGCCGTGCTCAACGGGCAGTCGTGCGCGTCGTTGCACAGGTTCGGCACCAGCATCGAGTAGTTAGGCAGCGTGCCCGCCGCCAGGTCCACGGCGAACTGGCTGAACGGCACCAGGTTGTTCCGTTGCGCCGTGTCGTTCACCACATCCGAGAGCAGCGCGATGACGTTGTGCTTCCGCGCATACTTGCCTCTACCGGACCCGGTATATCCCACGCAGGGTAGGTCTTCCGCGTAGGACCTCCACGTCTTCCCCGCCGCAATCAGCCGCCGCACGACGTTGTCCCGAGAGACGATCTTCCCGTAGCCGTCGTCGTTCGCGATGGTGTCCCCCACGGTCATCATGAAGTAGTTGCCGATCGAGGGGTGGGTATTGGCGTAGAATTGCGTCGCCAGCGCGTATTGTTGCGCGAGGCTATTCAGAAACGGCATCGACGGGCTGCCGATCACGCGGGCGAAATCAGCGTTCTCCTCCACCACGATGAACACGTGCTCGGGGGATGTGCCCGTTCCGGGCCCCGGCCGCGAGGCGGGGTGCTGAGCGCACGCCAGGAACAGCAGCACCGTGCAACCCACCGCACCCGCGGCGAGTGCGCGCGGCGGCGCCGCGACCACCATTATTCGACCGTGACGCTCTTGGCGAGGTTGCGGGGCCGGTCGACATCACAGCCGCGCAACACCGCGATGTGGTAGGCGAGCAGCTGCAGCGGGATCGACGTCAACACCGGCGAGAGCAGCGGCAACGTGGCCGGGACGCGCAGCTGCTGATCGGCGAGCGCGGAGAGGTCGCCGTTCCCCTCGCTCGTGAAGGCGATGATCCGGCCGCCCCGCGCCTTCACCTCCTGCATGTTCGACAGGACCTTCTGATACACGTCGTCCTTCGGCGCCACGAATACCACCGGCATGTTGGCGTCGATCAACGCGATCGGCCCGTGCTTCATCTCGGCGGCGGGATATCCCTCCGCGTGGATGTAGCTGATCTCCTTGAGCTTGAGCGCGCCTTCGAGGGCCACGGGGAAATTCACTCCGCGTCCCAGGTAGAGAAAGTTGGGCTTGTCCGCGTAGCGCTCGGCGAGCGCTTTCACCTGCGGCTCGATGGCCAGCGTGCGGCTGACCAGCTGCGGCAGCTGCGCCAGCCGGCACACGATCTCCCGCCCCTGCTCCTCGTCCAGCCCGCGTTGACGGCCCAGGTAGAGGCCGAGCATGACCAGGGCCACGATCTGTGAGGTAAACGCCTTGGTTGACGCCACGCCGATCTCCGGGCCCGCGTGCAGATAGATCCCGCCGTCCGCCTCCCGGGCGATCGTGCTGCCCACCACGTTGACGATGCCCAGCACGCGTGATCCCGCGGCGCGCGCCGCGCGCATCGCCTCGAGCGTGTCTGCGGTCTCGCCCGACTGCGAGATCGCGATGGTCAGTGTGCCGGGCAGCGCGAGCTGCCGGCGGTAGCGGTACTCGGAGGCGTACTCGACCTGGACGGGGATCCCCGTCAGATCCTCGATCACGTGCCGCCCCACCAGTCCGGAGTGCCATGACGTCCCGCACGCCACCACGACGATGCGGCGGATCTCGGCGCAGGCCTCGGGCGGCAGGTTGAGGCCGTTCAATCGGGCGGTGCCATGCTCGAACAGCAGCCTGCCACGCAGCGTGGCGCGCACGGTCTCGGGCTGCTCCATGATCTCCTTGAGCATGAAGTGGGGGTAGCCCCCCAGCTCGATCGCCGCGAGGTCCCAGGTGACGTCGTCCACTTCACGCAGCTGCACGTGGGAGTCGCTGTCGATCACGTGGTACTCGGTGGGCGTGAGCACGGCGATGTCGCCGTCGTCCAGGTACACGACGGAGCGCGTGTACTCGAGGACGGCGGAGGCGTCGGAGGCGACGAAGAGCTCGTTGTCGCCGATGCCGAGCAGCACCGGTGAGCCCTGCCGCGCCACGACGATCTTGCCGGGCTGGGCGGCCGACATCACGGCCAGGCCGTAGGTGCCCTCCACGTGCGCCAGCGCCGCGATGACGCGATCCTCGAGCGTCGCGCCCGTCGCGTCCTCGATCAAGTGCGCGAGCGTCTCGGTGTCGGTCTCGGTCGTGAAGCGGTGGCCCTGGCGCTCGAGCGCGGCGCGCAGCGCGTCGGCGTTCTCGATGATCCCGTTGTGCACCAGGGCGATGTCGCCGGTGCAGTCGCGGTGCGGGTGGGCGTTGCGCCCCGTCGGGGCGCCGTGCGTGGCCCAGCGCGTGTGGGCGATGCCGCTCGTGCCGTGGAGCGGCTCGCGCCCAAGGCGCTCCTTCAGCCCCTGAACCCGCCCGGCGAGCTTGAGCACCTGCAACCCGGCGCCATTCTGGATCGCGACGCCGGCCGAGTCGTACCCGCGATACTCCAGGCGCCGCAGCCCTTCCAGCAGGATCGGCGCCGCGTCACGCATGCCAACATAACCGATGATTCCGCACATCTTTAGGACTCCCCCGTGAACGACTCGCCCGCGCCGGGCGCGGAGCCGAGCAATGGCGCTCCCCGCGCCACGAGCCCGAATTGCGCGAGCTGCGCGACCTTCTCGATCAGCTGCCCTGCCCTCTCTTCGGGCAGGAGCAGAGCGCCGCACTCGGCGCAGAGTACTCCGACGTACCCCACAGGGCGCGTCAGGTGCTCGCCCCCGTGGGGGGGGCGATGACGTGTCGCTGACTGCAGGACGAGTCCTGCGCAGCGGCGGCATAACATGGTTCTCCTCCTCGCCGCGTGGTGCGGCTTCCGGGGTGGCGCGGTAGGTCACTCTCTCAAGATTGAGGCCGGAGGGGCTCGGACCCGGCGCTGAAGTCCCACTTGGTTCGCGCGCCAAGAGTTGGCTGGAGTGGCCGCGCCTCACCAGCTGGAAGGTGTATGTTTAGGTGGCGGAGAAACGTGGCAGCGCTGCCACAGGATGTGGAGGTCGCACCGCGACTCGGCCCCGCCCGATCCGAGGCTGCTTCGATAAGCCGCTTGGGGAGCAGGGCTTAGCGCCAACCGTACCGGTGCACAAGTCCTGCACGGCTCTCTAAGGAGCGAGTGAACCGCGCTAGCGGCGGGGCTGGCGACAAAGCGGCAGGGCTGCCCCCTCGCTCCGAGAAGCTCGTTTCTTCCCGTGCCAGAGGGCCCTAATCATGCCTGACGCGGCTTCCCACCCGCCGCTGGTGCTGCTCGCAAACGCGCAGGAGTGGTTTTCACGTTCACTCGAGAGCATCCTGCGCCCCGCAGGGTACGCAGTGCTCAAGGTGTACACCGCCTCCGACGCCATGGAGACGGCGCGCCGGGCGCTCCCAGACGTGCTCATCCTCGACACCGAGCTTCCGGACGGGAACGTCTTCGCCTTGTGTCGCGCGCTGCGCCTGGACCCCTACGTCACCTCGAGCACGCTGATCTTGCTCACGACCCCGGGACCGGTCGTGCGCCAGCAACTGCTCGACGCGTTGCGCGCCGGGGCGAGCGGGCTGTGGGGCCCGCCGCTCGACACCGAGGAATTCGTGCTCCGCCTGGAAGGACAGCTGCGCCTCAAGGCCGACGCCGACAACGCGCGGGAGCAAGGCTTGGTGGACCCTCGCACCGGCCTTTACAACGCCCGGGGACTGGCGCGCCGCGCGCGCGAGCTCGCCGCCCAGGTCGATCGAGCCCACGCGCCGCTCGGCTGTCTCGCGCTCGCCGTAGATCAGAATGAGCCGCACGGCGCCGGCGGCGGCGGGGACGATCTCGCCCTGGAGGCACTCGCCCGGTTACTCCAAGGAACGGCGCGGGTGTCCGACACCACGGGGCGTCTGGGACCGAGCGAGTTCGCTGTGCTGGCGCCCTTGACCAACCGCGCCGGGGTGGCGCGAATGGGCCAGCGTCTCGCCGAGGTGACGGAGTCCGGCCCGATGCTGCGCCTGCGTGCCGGCTACGACGCGGCGTCGGGCTTTCACGACGGCGCGCTCGACCCCACTGAGCTAGTGGCCCGCGCCCGGGCCGCACTGCGGGCGTCCCAGGCGGACCCTGCCGGGCCCTGGCTCCGGCCGTTCGAGGCGGGCCCTGTGGCTTGATTCGATCAGCAACGCCACCTCCGCCCCCCGGCTCGTTACCACCGCCGTCACCGTCTGGGCCAACCGCTTGAACCGTCGCACGGCTACGAGGCGACGTGCCCGCTCCCCCTCGGCGTACCGTTAAGCCGCCTGCCACAAAGTCTGTACAGCATCGGCGCGGGCCGTACGCCGCCGTCACGAAGTCGCAACCCTGGGCGAAGGCGGGGCCTAACGCGCCATTTCACGTGGTGCTATTCTTGCATGGGTCTTTGGGGAGACTGGAGTCCGCTTTGGCGTGCGGCGCCGGTGGGCGCGGAAGCGGCGGACACATTAGGGGACCTCGATGTCAATCTCTCCCGGTTCGGAGACTGCGGACCGCCGAACGGAGTCAGGCACGACGCGCGGCGTCGGACAGTTGGTACCTGTCGATCCGGCCACCCGAGCAACCATCCGTATCCTGATCGTCGACGACGAGCGCACGCTACGCGAGAGCTGCGCCAGCGCGCTGG
This sequence comes from Gemmatimonadales bacterium, assembly GCA_036522535.1. Taxonomy (GTDB): domain Bacteria; phylum Gemmatimonadota; class Gemmatimonadetes; order Gemmatimonadales; family GWC2-71-9; genus AG12. Next base: position 8,202 of record DATDFP010000419.1, on the reverse strand, counting down.
CCGTCGATGGCTACAACGCCACCGTATGCGGGCGGGGCGAGGAAGCCCAAGAGCTACTGCGACGCCGGGCGTTCGACATCGTCCTGCTCGATCTGTACATGGGCCAAGTCCCCGGGATGCAGCTGCTCAGCGCCGCCCTAGCGACCAACCCCGACACGATCGCCATCGTCATCACCGGCAAGCCGAGCGTCGAGACGAGCATCGAGGCGCTGCGCGCCGGGGCCTGGGACTATCTCCCCAAGCCGTTCACGGGGGCCCAGCTCCAGATTCTCGTCGGCCGGGCGGCGCACGCCGTCGTGGTCGCGCGCGAAACGCGCGCGCAGCACGCGAAGGGCGGAGCCCCCGTCGACAAGCCCGAGGAGCTCTCGCTCCTCGGGAACGCACCGCGCTTCCGGGAGGCCATCTCGCTCGCCCGGCGCGTGGCGGCGACGGACGCGTCGGTGTTCATCACCGGCGAGAGCGGCAGCGGCAAGGAGATCATCGCGCAGTTCATCCACCAGCACAGCCGGCGCGCGAGCCGCCAGATGGTGGCGATCAACTGCGCCGCCCTGCCGGAGACGCTCCTCGAATCGGAAATGTTCGGGCACGTCAAGGGCGCCTTCACGGGAGCGATCCGCGACAAACCCGGGCTGCTCGAGGCGGCCAACGGGGGCACGATGTTCCTGGACGAGCTGATCGAGATGCCGAAGCCGATCCAGGCCAAGCTGCTGCGGGTGATTCAGGACGGCGTGGTGCGCCGCGTCGGGAGTGAAAGCACCGATGCGATCGTGAACGTCCGGTTCATCGCGGCCACGAACCGCCATCCCGAAGACGCGGTGCGCTCCGGCACGCTGCGCGAGGACCTGTACTACCGCCTCCGCGTCGTGCCGATCCACGTGCCCTCGCTGCGTGAGCGGCCGGACGACATCCCGCTGCTCGCGAACCACTTTCTCGCGTACTACTGGCAGCGTCACCGCGGCATCGACGCCCAGCTGCCGAAGCTCAGCAAGGCCGCGGTCTGGGCTCTGTGCGCGCACTCCTGGCCTGGCAACGTGCGCGAGCTGCAGAACGTGGTGGAGCACGCGGTGGTGCTGCTCGAGCCCGGCGCGGACGTGGAGCCCGAGGACATTCCCTTCATCAGCGACCATCGCGGGGACGCGGATCTCAAGGCGCTCACCGAGGACGCGAGCATGGAGGAGAGCTACTACGCGGCACGGGATCGACTGCTGGCCAAGTTCGACAAGCGCTATCTGACGCGCGTGGTCATCCGCGCCGGAGGGAACCTGTCCAAGGCCGCCCGGATGGCGCGGGTGGACCGGACGACGTTCTACCGGCTGATGGAGCGCCACGGGCTGCAGCGCAACCTGCTCGGCGGCGGCGAAGGCGAGGAGGAGTGACCCAGCCGCGCCGGACCCCCGTGGAGCACCAGCGCGGCGCCGACATCGAGCAGAGCCTGGGCCCGCTGGCCGAACCGCTGGCGGGCGTGTCCTCGGAGGCCATTACGACCGCCACCCGCCGCGTGGCGGAGCGCTGGCGGGACGAGGTGGCCGCGAGGCAACCCGGCGTGGGAGATGCCGACACGGTCGCCGGCGTGCTCGCGGCCCTGGCGCTCGCGATCGACCAGCGGCGCCCCGGATACGTCACGCAACTCGTGCCCCGCCCCGCGCCGACGCTCGCGGACCGGCTGGTCGAGATGCTCCAGACGGAGCTACTGCGCTCGTGGTCGCAGACGGCGGACACGATCTCGCCCCGCGCGATCCTTGGCACCCTCAACGCGCTCGAGGACGTGCGGCAGGCGCTGGCGGAGGGCGCCGCCCAGGAGCTCGGCTCCCACCTCACCGGCGTGGACGGCCTGGAGCTGCTGGTGGAAGTGATCCACGACCTGCGTTCGCCGCTCACGTCAATTCTGTTCCTGGCGGAGACGCTGCAGCGCGGGCAGAGCGGCGACGTGAACGACGTGCAGCGGCGGCAGCTGGGGCTCATCTACAGCGCCGCCCTCGGGCTCTCCGCCCTCGTGAGCGACGCGATCGAGCTGGCCCGGGGCGGCAACGCCCTGGCGGACCGCGTGCTGTCCCCCTTCTCAGTCACCGAGGTGATGGAGTCGGTGCGAACCATCGTGCAGCCGATGGCCGAAGAGAAGGGCCTCGCGATGCACCTCGCGCCCCCTGGCGCCGATCACCGCCTCGGTTTTCCGATGGCGCTCTCTCGGGTGCTGCTCAACCTCACGACCAACGCCCTCAAGTTCACCGAGCGGGGCTTCGTCGAAATCGCGTGCGAGGAGCGCAGCGCCAACCGCGTGGTGATTTCAGTGCGGGACTCGGGGCCCGGGATCAACCCCGAGGCGCTGGCCAGCCTGTACCAGCCGTTCCGGCGCGCCCGCGGTCGCCCCGGCTATTGCTTTTCCGGAACGGGGCTGGGGCTCGCCATCACCCGCAAGCTGGTCGAAGCGATGGGCTCGACCCTGCGCATCGAGACGCGCCCCAACTGGGGCACGCGATTCTTCTTCGAGCTCGACCTCCCGCTCTACCACCCCGCGCTGTAGCCTCGGATCGGTTCGGCGCGCGCACCATTACTCCGGCACGGCCCCGGTCATTTGAAGATCCTGGTCAGCGTGTAGATCGTGACCGGTATGCCCAGCAACACCGAGACCAGGTAGGCCGACTGGTGGATCCCCCCGCCGGGGCCCAGGCGCGGCACGACGATTACGTCACCGGGATGGAGCCCGAGGTCGTCCACCGTGTTGCCGGCCGCTATCGCCCCGCGGAGCTCGTCCCCCTCCCAGATCGTCTTACCGCTGCGCCGGATTTTCAGGTCCTGAAGCTTGGCCTCGTGCGTCGTCCCGCCGGCGGCCATCAGCACGGCCGGGATCACCGCGTCGGCCGGCACGCTGTAGTATCCGGGGCGCATCAGCTCTCCCGTTACCGCCAGGCCCACGAGGGCGTGAACGTGTACGACGGGATCCCTGATGTAGCGGGCGATCTCCCCGGTGAGCCGTGACTCGAGCTCCGTGCGCAGTACCCCGTGCAGCGGCACGACGCCCACTACCGGCAACGTCAGCTCCTGCGACGAGCCCACCGTGAACGTATCCGACAGTTGCTGCTCAGAGGACTTCACGACCGGAGCCGAGGACGTCACCGCGGGCGGCGTCGGATCCTCGACGGCGATCAGAATCCGGTCCCCGGCGTGGAAGTCGCCCTCCTCGAGCCGCGACCGGATGTCGGCCGCTTCGGCGCGCTCGGAGTCGGACAGCCCGCCGCGATTCAGAGACGCCATCTCCTCGAGCTGCCGCAGCCGGCCCTCGAGCTCGGTGCGAGTCTGCTGCAGGCGGTGCGGGTGGGACGCGCCCGGCGCGCCCGCGCTCTGCGCGGGCCCGCGCCGGGGGACCGCCACCGCGCAGAGGGCGATGGCGAGGGCAGTACAGATGAAGCGGATTGATCGATACATTGGCGAGCCTCCTGGCTCCATTCTGCGGTGATGCTTCCGGCCCACCGTCAATCCGGCCGCCGCAGCACGCGCCAGGTGATCGGGTCGGGTTCTTTCTGCACGTCGTAGCCTTCGACATAGTACGAGTAATAGCGGTACGCGCCCCGCGGGCGCACGTCGTTGAGGATGGCGCCCAGCACGCGGACCGGGAGCTGTTGCAGCACCTCGAGCTTGGCTTCCGCCATCTCGCGGTCGCTCACCCCGGTGCGCAGCACCAGCAACATGGAACCGGTCACGGTGCTCAGCGCGAACGCATCCGCGCCCACCGCCAGCGGCGGGCTGTCGACCACGATCGCGTCATAGTCCCGCCGCAGCTCGGCCACCAGATGGACCATGGCCGCGGAGCTCAGCAGCGCCGGCCCCGCGTGACTGCGCTGGCCGCACCCGATGAGGGAAAGGCCCGGGTACGGCGTCGCCTGCACCACCCGCTCGATGGTCGCGCGCCCCGCGAGGTAATCGGTCAGACCCGGCTGGCGCGCCGCCTTGAGCACGTGATGCTGCGTCCCGCGCCGCACGTCGCCGTCGATCAACACGGTCCGGTACCCGGCGTCGGCGAACGCCAGAGACAGGTTCGAGGACACGAACGACTTGCCGTCGGCCTTGCCCGGGCTCGTCACCGTGATCACCACCGGCCCTCCCCCGCCGTGCACGTGCGTCACGTTCAGCCGCGCCGCCCGCACCGCCTCGATCACCGGCGCAACCCCGTCGTCCCCCCGCACCGCCACGTGAGGAATCGCCCCCAGGATCGTGAGACCCATGGACCGCGTGACCTGGTCCGGATGGCTGACCCGGCGGTCGGTGCTGTCCTTCACCACCGCCCCCAGTACCCCCAGCCCCAGCCCGCCCAAGAGTGACACGCAAACCACCAACACGCCCAGGTGCGCCACGGGATCCTGCGGCACGGCGGCCCGGTCCAGGATTCGCACATCGGGAATGGCACTCACCTCCGCCAGGCGCGCCTCTTCGTAGCGCTGCTGGAGGCTGGCCACGGTCTGCTCGGCGAGCGTCACCTCGCGCTGGCGGCGCGTATCCTCGACTGCCAACGGCGGGAGCTTGCGGAGCGTGCCGGCCCCCGAGTCCACCGCCCGCGTCAGCACCGACTCCCGCACTTTCAGTTCGGACACCAGCGACCGCGCCATGGCCGGAATCGTCTTCTGCTCCAGCACAGCCACCTCGCCTGCCAGCTGCCGCACCGGCGGGTTCGCGTCCGTGTACCGCGTCCGCAGCGCGCGCAGCTCGGCCTGCTTGGACGTCAGGTCGCGTAACGCCTGGGACAGCTCGGTCGAGCGCTGCACCGAACCCACCATCGCCAGCGCGTCAACCCCCAACTCCGCCCCGGCCCCGTAATACGCCAGCACGCGCTCAATCGCTTCCCGATCGCGCCGCACCTCCTCCCGGTTCACCTTCATATCCACGAGCCCGGCGAAGAGCGGATCGGTCGGATACTGCATGCTGCGCGTCACCGGCCCGGCGGTCTGCGAGAACTCCGTGACCGCCCCCACCCGGAAGTCGCGCAACGCCACCTCCGCCTGCTGCAGGTTGCCGCGCGCCCGGGCGAGCTGGTCCCCTAGGATATGGGTCAGCTCGGTGAGCTTCTGGCGCTTCAGCGTGGCCGCCGTCGCGACGAAGCGGTCCGCCACGGCGTTCACCGTGGCCGACACCAGCTCGGGATCGTGCCCCGACAGGTCGAGCCGCAGGAAGTTCCCGTCCACGTCCGCGCTCACCTTCATCTCTTTGGCCAGCTTTAGCACGGCCTCGTCGGGCGGCGTCACCTCGAACTCGACGCGGCGGCGCGGCCGGAAGGCCGCCGGCGGCGGCACCCACGCAAAGCCGAGCGCCGCGCCGACCGAGTCCCCTACCACGCCACGCCCGACCACCCCCTGGCGCCGGGTCCACAGAGTGAAGCCCGTGCCCGAGCTGTCCACCATGAACCGGTATTTCCCGCCCCGCACCTGCGACTTGATCTGGAAGCTTGCGAGCGCGTCCGTATCGGAGGGGAGCTTGGGCGTGAGGTAGAGCCGCAGGCCCCGCACCACGTCCTCGAGCACGGCGCTCGACTGCAGCAGGTCCGTCCAGCCCGATGAGATAGGAAGCTGGCCCGACCAGATTGGGCTCCCCTCGTTGCTGGCACGGTCGGGACGGCTTGGCACCTGCACCCACACCATGGCCCGGGCCCGATAAGTCGGCTTGAGCAGCGATGCCACCCCTGCCCCCAGACCCGTTACCACCACCGCCACCGCCAGGACCAGCCACTTGAACCGCAACACGGCCGCGAGGTACCGCTGCGAGTCGGCCAGCGGCTCGAGGTCGCGCGGGGCCGGGAGCGGCGTGTGCCGGGCCAGCGTGACCCCCGGTCTGACGGCCGGAACTTGAGCGATCTCGTCAGGTTCGCCAGGGTTCACAGGCAGGTCCTCTATCATGGTCGTTTCGCGTTCTCCGAATCGAAGCTAAGGCCGGTACTCAAACTACAAGCTCAATCTTGATTGCAAGGTCAGTACCGTCGACCCGCGGGAAGTGCTCGCACCTTGGTGGAAGGCCCCTCGCATGCGCGGACGTTGTCTCACGGTACTCCCGAGTCTGGGCCCATCTTGTGGTGCAACCGCAACAAGGTGATGCCTGGGCGAACAAACCTCGGCCCCCACTGGTTTTTACCCCGGCGGCCCCTCGACTCCACGGCCTACCGTCGCACAACACCAGCGCAATTGTAGCGTGCTCGCGTCACTCCTTGCCGGTCGGCTGCTGGCCCCGCGCGCAACTCGTTCTGCAACATTCTATTGGCTCAGACCGCTCCGCGCACAAGACCTGCTTGTGTCAGCGGCCGCACCGAGCCACCTGGATCGCATGACACGACCGCAAGCGGCCTTTCGAGGCCCCGACGCTCAAGCTAGCCCTCCCGCCCCGCGGCGGGAGTTCCTGCCCTTCGCCCCTCCGCTCATCGGAGAGGAGGAGATCCAGGAAGTCGTCGATACATTACGGTCCTCCTGGATCACGACGGGGCCGAAAACCAAGCGGTTCGAGCAGGAGTTCGCCGCCTACCTCGGCGCGCCCGGGGCGCTGGCGCTGAGCTCCTGCACGGCGGCGCTCCACACCGGGCTCGTAACGCTCGGGATCGGGCCTGGGGCCGAGGTCATCACGACGCCGATGACGTTCGCGGCCTCCGTAAATGTTATCGAGCACGTCGGAGCCCGGCCCGTGCTCGTGGATGTCGAGCCGGACACACTGAATATTGATCCGGCCCTGGTAGAGGAAGCGATCACGCCGCACACGCGGGCCATCCTCCCGGTGCACTACGCCGGCCACCCCGCCGCCCTCGATCCGATCGGCGAGCTCGCGAGCGCGCACAAGCTTGCGGTGCTCGAGGACGCGGCCCACGCCCTGCCCGCCAAGTACAAGGGTCGCTCCATTGGCGCGGGCCCGAATCCGGCGGCGTTCAGCTTCTACGCGACGAAGAACCTCACGACGGCTGAAGGGGGAATGCTCACCGGCGCCCCGGACTTCCTGGCGAGGGCGCGGATCTCGAGCCTGCACGGGATGAGCCGCGACGCCTGGCGGCGCTATGACAAGGGCGGCAGCTGGCGCTACGACATCCTGGAGCCCGGCTTCAAGTACAACATGACGGACATCCAGGCCGCACTCGGCCTGTGGCAGCTCCGCAAGCTCGAGGGATTCCAGCAGCGCCGGCGCGAGATTGTCGGCCTCTACAACCGGGCCTTCGCCGGCGTGGACAGCCTGGAGCTGCCGGTGGCGCGGCCCGAGGTCGAGCATGCCTGGCATCTCTACGTCCTGCGGCTCCGGCCCGAGACGCTGCGCATCGGCCGTGACGAGTTCGTCGAGGAGCTGGCGCGCCGCAACATCGGCACGTCGGTCCACTTCATTCCGATCCACCTGCATACCTATTACCGCACCAAGTACGGGTACGCACCGGGTGCCTTTCCCCAGGCGTACACGAACTTCCAGCGCATGCTCAGCCTGCCCCTCAACGTCCGGCTCACCGATGTGGACGTGGCCGACGTCATCGAGGCGGTACTGGACGTGGTGCGGACGCACCGGCGTTGAGACGCATCGATGGCTAAGCGCGTGTTGGTCATTGCAGCGCATCCGGACGACGAGCTCCTGGGATGCGGCGGCACGGTGGCACTGCACACCCAGCGGGGAGACACGGTGGTGTCGGTCATCGCCTGCGAAGGCGAATCGCTCCGCTATGGGCCGGGCGGAGTGGGCCAGGCCGAGCACATGCGGCGCGCGGCCGAGACGCTCGGCGTCCAGGACGTGCGCCAGCTCGGCTTCCCCGACCAGCGGCTGGACACGATCACGCTCACCGAGCTGATCAGCCCCATCGAGCGGATCGTGCGCGAGATACGTCCGAGCATCGTTTACGGGCAGTACGGCGGGGACGTGAACCGCGACCACGAGCTGCTCTTCAAGGCGCTGCTCGTCGCCACCAGGCCCACGGAGCCCTTCATCGAGACGGTGTACGCCTTCGACACGGCGAGCAGCACCGAGTGGGGCTACCCGCGCAGCTTCGTGGCGGACACCTGGATCGACATCTCGGCCACCCTGGAGCAGAAGCTCGCGGCCATGGCCTGTTATCAGAGCGAGGTGCGGCCCTACCCGCACCCGCGCTCGCTCGAGGCGCTGCGCAACCGCGCCAGGGCCTGGGGCAACCAGTGCTGCCTCGACGCGGCGGAAGTGTTCATGACCGTGCGGCGGATTGTGCGAAATGACCAAGCGCCTGCTTGA
>DATDFP010000418.1:0-4958 GCA_036522535.1 Gemmatimonadales bacterium | reverse complement strand
CCCCCCGCACACCGCCAAAGCCCAGCTCGTAACCGGCAGCGCGGGCCAGCCGCTCCACGCGGGCGTCCGTGGCGCCGAACGGGTAGGCGATCGCGCGCCCTGCCGCGCCTCCCAGGCGCGCCACGAGCGCAGCGCGAGACCGAGCCAGCTCGTCCTCCGCCCGGGACTCGTCGAGCCACGTCAGCCGCTCGTGGGAGGCTGTGTGGGACCCGAAGTCGAACCCGCGAGCCTGCCACGTCTCTATGGCGCGCCAGTCGAGGTGGGGCAACGGGCGCCACGTGTAGCGCAGGTCCCAGGTGTTCATCCGTCCGACGTAGTCGGTGACCAGGAAAGTGGTCGCGGTGTAGCCCAGGTCCGAAAGCACGGGATACGCGTAATCGGCGAGCGACGCGTAGCCGTCGTCGAAGGTGAGGAGAAACGATCGGTCGCGCGCCCCTACACGTCCCGAACGGTTCTCAGCGCCGTCGCCGCGATCCGCGAATTCGTCCAGCGTCAGGGTCCGCCAGCCGGTCCGTGCGAGCCTGAGCATCTGGCGCCCGAACGCGCGGCGGCTCACGCGCGTGACGCCAAGCGCGAGCGGCCCCCCGACGAGGTGATAGCAAAGCACGGAAGCGCGCCCCATTTCGGGGCCACCGCGATGCAACAGATTCAAGCAGCCCCCCCCCCGCGACGCGGCGGCCCGGCGATGCGCGAGCACCGACGCCGCCGGTAAGACACCTAAAATCGTGCCGCGCGAATAGCCGACGCAATGATGCTACGGCGATCGTGCCACAATTTCACGATGTCCCCCGAGACGGCACGCGGTTTGCGAAAACGGGCGGCAACCGAAGCTGACGACATTTGGTGCCAGCTCCAGGGACGATGCGGTAGTCATAGCGCCATGTCACGTCGCGAACACAGGAGGTCACCAAAAATGAAGTACCTGAATCCCCAACTCGAAAAGCTCGAGCAGCGGATCGCGCCCGACCTCATCAACATCGGAATCGGGATCGGGATCGACTACGGCAGCACTGGGACTGGCAGCCACGAAGGGTCCCACCACAGCTCGTAGCTCCGAGCGATCGAAGCGGATGCCAGGAAGGCCGTTGGACCATCTCCAGCGGCCTTCTTGGTCATTCGGGTTACGCGATGATTTCCGGTGCGCCCCGCCTCCGCAGCGACTTGACCGTCAGCGAGCAGCGGACGGCCGGCGGGACGCTCGTGGTCGTCAAAGACCCCCTCACCGGCGACTTCTTTCGCTTTCGGGAGACCGAGCAATTCATCGCGCAGCAGTGCGACGGGGAGACGCCGCTCGAGGTCATCCGCCAGAGGACAGAGCAGAAGTTCGGCGCCGGCCTGACGGCCCAAAGCCTCCGTGCCTTCATCCGGAACCTGGACAAGGCGGGTCTCCTGGAAGGGGCGGAAGCGGGCGACGCTGGGAGCGGCAACGGACGTCGGGGGCGCGGACAGCGGGGGCGGCTGCGCGGCAGCCTGTTGTATCTCCGGTTCAAGGTCGCCGACCCCAACCGGCTGTTCGACCGTCTGATGCCTCACCTGAGGGGCTTCTTCACGCCGGGCTTCGTCACGCTCGCGGCCGCGGTCATTCTGCTCGGGGTCGGGACCGCGGCCGCCAATTGGAGCGACATCGTTGGAGACCTGTCACGACTGTACCGGCTCTCGGCGATCATCCCGTTCCTCGCGGTCACGTTTCTCGCCGCGTCCCTGCACGAGTTCGCCCACGGCCTGACCTGCAAGTACTTCGGCGGCGAGGTGCACGAGCTCGGCTTCATGTGGATCTATTTCCAACCCGCCTTCTACTGCAACGTCAGCGACGCCTGGCTGTTTCCGGAAAAGTCGAAGCGCATGTTGGTGAACTTCGCGGGGCCCTACTTCGAGCTGTTTCTCTGGGCCCTCGCCGTATTGACGTGGCGGGTCACGGACGTCGATACCGTGGTCAACTACCTCGCCTTGATTGTCATGACCGGCTCCGGCATCAAGACGCTCCTGAACTTGAGCCCCCTCCTCAAGCTCGACGGGTATTACGTGCTGAGCGATTACCTCGACATCCCCAATCTGCGAAGGAGGTCGTTTCGCTACCTCGGGAATCTCCTGAGGAGATTGGCCGGCTCGACCTCCCTTCCTGTCGAGGAGGCCACGGCGCGCGAGCGGCGCGTCTATCTGGCCTACGGGCTCCTGGCAGCCGTTCCTTCCTTCGCGCTGCTGGGAGTGACCGCCGTGAAGGCGAGCACCTACCTGATCGAGCACAACCGGCCGGTCTCCCTCGCGCTGTTCGCCGGTCTCTTGACCGCGAAAACCCGGCGCCGGGTCGGCCGGCTGTTTCGAGGGAAGGGAGACGACATGGACGACGACGACGAAGAGTCCCCCGATCGGGAACCCGGCGAACCCGACGGAGCCGAGCCGCCGCCCCCCGGCGGGCCCAAACGGAAACGGCGCATCGCGGCGCTCGCGCTCGCCGGCAGCACCGCGGCCGTCGTGTTCCTCGGCCACATGGAGCTGCGCATCACGGCGCCGTTCACCATCCTGCCCGTGCGCAACGCGGACGTGCGGTCCGAGATCGACGGCCTCGTCGATACGATCACAGTCTCGGAAGGGGATGAAGTTCGCGCGGGCGACGTCGTGGCCCGCCTGTCGGACCGACAGATCCGCGTGGAGCTGCAAAAGACCCTGGCACAGATCCAACAGGCGCGGGCCCAGCTCGCGATCCTGGAAGCCGGCCCGACCCGGGATTCCATCGAGCTCGCGCGCACGGCGGTCTATCGAGCGCAAGACCAGCTCAAGTACGCGCGCGCCCGGCTCGAGCGCAACAAACAGCTGGCCGACAGCGGCGTGCTGACGCGAACGGAGCTCGAGAATACGCAGGAAGCGGCGGCCGTGGCCGAACGCGATCTGGCCGAGGCCAGAAACAAACTCGAGGCGCTGCAACGGGGAGCCCGGCCCGAGGAGATCGCCGCCATGCGCGCGGAAATCTCGGGGCTCGAGGCACAGCGGCGCTATCTCGAGGGACAGCTCCAGCGGGTGGTCGTGCGCAGCCCGGCGGCTGGAGTGGTCGCTACACCGACGCGGGACCTGCACGACATGGTGGGCCAGGTCGTGCAGCAGGGCGCGCTGATCGCCAAGGTCTACGACCTTGAGAAGCTGACGGTCGAAATCCCCATTTCCGAAAAGGAGATCGCCGACGTCCGGGAGGGTCAGGAGGTCGCCTTCAAAGCCAGAGCCTACCCGAACCGCACGTTCCACGGCAGGGTCATGTCGATCGCCACGACCGCCGACGACGGATCGTCTTCCCTGGGTGGCGCGCCGGCGTCCTCGAGCGCGGAAGGGAGAGGGGCAGGGCGAGGGCGAGGAGCCGGTGGAGGAGAGGACGGCGCGAGAACGATTCTGGTCACCACGCAGGTCGATAACGACTCGCTCCTGCTGAAGCCGGGGATGACCGGCCAGGCCAAGGTGTTCTGTGGCCGGCGCCGGATCGTGGATCTCATGATGCGGCGCCTCGCCCGTACCGTCAAAGTGGAGTTCTGGTCATGGTGGTAGCCACGAAGCCGCTGGAGTCGGCCGAGCGCGAACGCACGGCCGCGCCAAAGGAGAGCGACGCCGGCGAGAACCTGTACCTGATCGGGCGCCCCAAGTTGAGGGAGTTCCTGAGCTACGTCGCAAGCCATGCGCTGAACCCGGCCGGTCGCGGAACGCTCACGGAGGAATGGAACGCGGCGAATGCAGTAGTCCGCGACCTCGAAAAGGAAGAAGCGGGGCTCGCCGACGATCCTCCGATGAGCAGCCTGGGGCCGGAGTACGAACCACTCCTGATGGAGTTTCTCAAAGACCCGCTGGTGCGCTACGGTTTCAACACGGTGCCGACGGACGTGGCGATGGTGGAGCTGGACCGCCTCGTGGTATACCAAAAACACATCGACCTTACGTTCGCCCGGCGGCTCGAAGCCGAGCTCGGGCCGGCGCCGGGGCGCGAGCAGATCTTCCGGACCTGTCTACCGTACGATCATCCGCAACCGCCGGTGCAGTGGTCCCAGCCGCGCCAGGACACGTTCGTGTTCGTCTCGGCCTCGAACGACCTGCGCTTCCTGGGACCCATGCGGCTCCAGGCCGGCCACATCGTGCGCTACCCTCCACCCGGCGACCTCGTGGGCGTCGCCGGCATCGCCGTGGGCTTCGGCACCAATTTCCTGAACGCCGTGTACGCGGAGCGCAGGCTCGTCCTCAACAACGGCAGCCATCGCGCGTACGCGCTCCGCAAGCTCGGCGTCACCCATGCCCCCTGCATCGTGCAGCACGTGGGTTCTCGCGACGAGCTCGACGTGGTGGGCACCCGGGTGGTGCGGCGCGATCCGGACCTCTATCTCAAGCACCCGCGGCCGTCCATGCTGAAGGACTATTTCGATCGCAGGCTGTACAAGGTCATGTCGGTGCGCCGGCGTCTGCGTCAGGTCACGGTGCGGTTCGAGGTGAAGGAGACCTCCGTACCGGCGGTGTGACTCGGGGATAACAAGCCCGGAACCGATCGTAGAACTCCTGATAGGCGACGTGCGCCTGGGGATCCGGGTACGCCAGCGGTGCGCGGGTGAGGGTGCATCGGACGGCGGCGGCGAGATCGGGGAACGCGCCCGCTCCGACGGCGGCCAAGAGCGCGGCCCCGTATGCCGGTCCCTCTTCGCGGTTCACCGTGGTCACCGGGAGCCCGAAGATATCCGCCTGGAGACGGCGGATCAGCGGGTTGCGCGCGCCGCCGCCCGTGAGCAAGAGATGGGTCGGTGAGAGTCCCAGCTCCTGGAGAATCGAGACGGAGTCGCGTAGCGCGAAGCAGATGCCCTCGAGCACGGCCCGGGTCAGGTGGGCGCGCGTATGGGCCAGGCTCAGGCCGAGGAACGCGCCTCGCGCAGACGCATCGCGATGGGGTGTGCGCTCCCCCTGGAGGTACGGGAGGAAGGTCACGCCCTCCGCTCCCG
>DATDFP010000417.1:0-12133 GCA_036522535.1 Gemmatimonadales bacterium | reverse complement strand
GCTCGAGCGCATGATCGCCGCGGACCGCGCCGCGGGACTCCAGCCGATCGCGCTGGTGGCGAGCGCCGGCACCGTGAACACCGGCGTCGTGGACCCGATCGCCGCGATCGCCGACGTGGCGGAGGCCAACGGCTGCTGGCTCCACGTCGACGGGGCGTACGGCGCCGTCGGCGCGGCGCTGCCGGAGCTCGCCCCCCGGTACGGCGGCATCGAGCGCGCCGACTCGGTGGCGATGGACCCTCACAAATGGTTGTACGTGCCGTACGAGGCGGGCGCCACCCTGGTCCGCGACCCCGCGACCCTCCGGGCGATGTTCGCGCTGCGGCCCGACTACCTCGCCGTCGAGGAGGATGCTTACCTGGCAGGTCGCGTCTGGATCTCCGACTTGGGACCACAACTGTCACGGGCGTTCCGGGCGCTGAAGGTCTGGGCCGTCGTGCAGGCGGTGGGCCTCGACCGCTACCGCGAGCTGTGGCGCAACGACATCGCGGTGGCGCATGAGATCGCCCGGCTCGCCCGGGTGCATCCCCGGCTCGAGGTGCTCGCCTCGTCAGACCTGAGCTGCTTCGCGTTTCGCTACGTGCCGCGGCGCGGGGACGCGAACGCGTTCAACCGCAAGCTGCTCGACCGAACCCACCGCGACGGCCGGATGTTTATCACCGGCACCATGCTGGACGGGAAGTTCGCGCTTCGGGGCTGCGTGACGAACTTCCGTTCCACGCTGGAGGACGCGCAGATTTGCGTAGACACGGTCGTGGAGCTGGGAGAGGCGCTCGAGGCCGAGCAGGATGCTGTGTGAGACGGAGGTCTTGCACTGTTCGAGGGTTTTATGAGGGACTGAAGTCCCCGCTCGGCGGCAGCGCGTCCTGAAGGACGCATTTCACAAGACGCGGGGTGTGAACCAGCGTCCTTCAGGACGCCTGCCGGCCGAGTTGGGACTTCAGTCCCTAATAACAAACGACGGTAACGCGGCGTGTCGGGTGGACCTATTTTGAGCACCCTGTTAGGCGGCCACTAGGTCGATCCGGTGACGACCGCCATCTTGCAGGTCAGTTACAGGTCCCCGGCAGGACTCGTCACAGCTCCTGCTCGGTGGGGCGGACCAAGAGCTCGTTCACGGCGACGTGGCGCGGGCGGGTCACGATGTACGCGATGGCGTCCGCGATGTCTTCCGCCTCGAGCCGCTCGATGCCGGCGAACCGGCTCATCGCCTGCTCGCGGACCTCGGGGCGCACGTGACTCGCCAGCTCCGTGCGGACGGCGCCCGGCTCGACGAGGGAGACGCGCACGTGCCGGCCGGTGACCTCCTGGCGCAGGGACTCGCTGAACGCACCGATACCAAACTTCGTCAGGTTGTAGACCCCGGCGCCGCTGCGCGCGACGCGTCCGGCCACCGAGCTGATGTTGACGAGGTCCGCCACCCGGCGCGGGGAGTCCTCGGCCGCTCTCAACAAGTGCGGCAGCGCGGCGTGCGTGGCGTAGAGCACACCGAGCATGTTGAGTGATACCATCCGTTCCCACTCCTCCGCCGGGGCGTTCTCGATGGGCCCGAGCAGCATCACGCCCGCGTTGTTCACCAGAATGTCGAGGCGCCCGAGCTCGCCGACGGTGCGCTCCACGGCGGCCCAGGCCTGCGCCTGGTCGGTCAAGTCCGCTTCGATGGCGAGCGCGCGCCCCCCGCCGCGGTGGATCTCCGCCGCCAGCCGCTCGAGCCGGTCCTTGCGCCGGGCGGCCCCGGCTACCGAAGCGCCGTGCTCTGCCAGCGCCCGCGTGGTCGCCTCGCCGATGCCGCTCGACGCCCCGGTGACCAGCGCTACTGCGCCGTCCAGCCGGCGAGCGGTGGTCCTCAGGCTCGGCTTCGTCTCGGGTGCCGCGTTGGCGATGATCGTCGTCATGGTGTCTCTCCTGTATGACTCAGTGTGGTAGACGTAGGGCGCCACGGCGCGGACTTGCGCGGGCGTCCGTTGCACCCCGCCCATCGGGGGCATCACGCCCTTCCGGCGAATCGTGCGCCGGCCAACCGCGCGCCAGCGCCGGGAGGTAGCAATCGTCGAGCGCGAACGCTTCGTCCAGGCGCACTACCTGGCAGCGACGCCCGGCGCGACCTCAAGAACGCCCGACATGTCGCCGTTCACGGACTGACCGATCTGCTGGACCCATGCGCCCTTCATCCACCCCGACGTCACGACTCCGCTCAAGTGGGTGGCGCCGCTCTTCCAGTCCACCATGCCTTCGAGCTCGGCGGTAAAAGATCGTTCGGGGGAATCGGCAGTGACCATCCACCGCGCCCGGGCGTGCCAGACGGGACGGGCTGCCTCGAGCGGGCTCTCCACCTGATACAGCGTGAGCTGCGCCCTCCCGCCCCGGGCACCATGCAGCGGGCCCTCCCAGACGGAGGCACCGCCGCTCACGCCGGCCAGGGTCGCCTCGAAAGGCAGCCGGACGTGCCGGGGTGAAGCGCCGTTCACCCGTTTGAGTCCGAGCGCGAGCAGGCCGATGGCGACCAAGATTACCCCGGGGTGTGTGAGACGACTGATGATTCGCATTAGCGGAACCTCGTTGTAACAGATTGTGCGCCGCTTAGTTGCAATCGCCGCTGCCGGCGACGATTATCGATAATTAATAACTTCATTGGTTCGAACACCGGCAAGGGTCGCGAGGTTCCCCGCATGCCCTGCTCATGGCCGGCACCGTGCCGCAGGGAAAGTGCGGGTGGTCGCGCGCTCGGCGCCGAACTTCCATTCGACGCAGCAGGACGCGCAAATTTGTGTGCGTACGGCCGTCGAGCTCCGAGAGAGGCTCGAGGCCGAGGAGGGTTCTTGCGTGATTCACGAGTTCTTGCACCGTTCC
The DNA here is from genome assembly GCA_036522535.1 of Gemmatimonadales bacterium. Classification (GTDB taxonomy): domain Bacteria; phylum Gemmatimonadota; class Gemmatimonadetes; order Gemmatimonadales; family GWC2-71-9; genus AG12. The sequence continues at coordinate 9,283 of DATDFP010000417.1, read as the reverse complement.
TGGCCATGGTACGTCACGGGCCCCCTCGTAGGGCTCGTCGCCGTCAGCCTGCTCGTGATCGGCAACAAGCCGTTCGGCATCTCGAGCAACCTGCAGCACCTGTGCGCCGCGTTCCTGCCGCGACGCGCGGATTTCTTCAAGTACGACTGGAAGCGGGTGGGGCTGTGGAATCTCGTCTTCCTGCTCGGGACCGTGGTCGGCGGCTTCATCGGCGGCGTGCTGCTCTCGAACACGGATCCGGCAGCCATCTCCGGGGCGGCGGTGTCCTCGCTCGCGCGCCTCGGCATCCACGATTTCTCGGGGCTCGTTCCGCGTGAGGTGTTCAACTGGCACGTCGTGCTGAGCGTCCGGGGACTGTTGCTCGTGGTCGGCGGCGGCTTCTTGACCGGCTTCGGCACGGCCTACGGAGGCGGCTGCACCTCGGGTCACGGGATCTCCGGGCTGGCGGACCTGCAGCTGCCGTCGCTGATCGCGGTGCTCGCTTTCTTCACGGGCGGCGCGCTCGCGAGCCATTTCCTCCTGCCCCTGCTCATCGTGAGGTAACACGATGACGACCGTGGCTCCGATTACAACCGCAGCAGGCCGGGCGCGCGAGCGACAGCTTCCGGCGTACCTGTTGGCCGGCATCGCCTTCGGGATCGTCCTGACGAAAGGGGAGCTGGTCTCCTGGTTCCGCATCCAGGAAGCGCTGCGATTCAAGGGGCTGTACCTGTACGAGGTGTTCGCGTCCGCGCTCGCGGTGACGATTCCGGCGTTCGCGCTGCTCAAGCGTCGCGCCGTGCGCTCGCTGTCCGGTGAGCCGATCGCGATTCCGCCCAAGGTGCTGGGCCGCGGCTACCGCTACGCGATCGGTGGCCTGATCTTCGGGCTCGGCTGGGGCATCCTCGGCGCCTGCCCGGGACCGATCTTCGCGCTGATCGGCGCCGGCGTCGGTCCGATGGTGTTGGCGGGTCTCGCCGCAGTGGCAGGGACGTGGGTGTACGGTCACCTGCGGCCGAGCCTGCCGCATTAGCGAAGGCGAGAATCGCGGCGGCGGCGGTCGTGCTGATCGCCGCCGCCGTCCTGCGCTACTACGAAGTCCCTCCCGTCCCCACATGGTTCTACGTCTTCGCCTGGTACCCGACCCTCGTCATCCTGGACCAGGCGGTGGTCCTCGCGGGAGGCGACTCGCTGCTCGCGCGCCCGCGCGAGCTGGCGGCGATGCTGTGGTGGTCCGCCGTCATCTGGTTCTTGTTCGAGGCGATCAACTTCCGCCTGCGCAACTGGTACTACGTCTTCCTGCCCGCGAACCCGATCGAGCGCTGGGCCGGCATCACCGTGTCGCTCGCGACCGTCGTACCTGCCGTCCTACTCCCGGAGCGGCTGCTCGACCGGCTCGGCGTGTGGCACCGGCTGGAATCGAAGCCCGTGGCTCTCCGCCCCCACGACCTGCGGCTCGCCTTCCCGCTCGGGTGCGCGACCCTCGCTGCGACGCTGGCGTTTCCGCGGTATCTCCATCCGTTGACTTGGGGCGCGGTATGGCTCATCGCGGAACCCCTCCTCTACCGCAGCGACCCAGAGCGTTCCCTGTTCGGCGACATGGCGCGCGGTCGGTGGGGGCGGATCGCCCGCCTCATGGCGGCCGGCCTGTTCGCCGGGATTCTGTGGGAGTCATTCAACTCGGTGGCACGCGGCAAGTGGATCTACACGGTGCCGTTCCTCGAGCACATCAAACTCTTCGAGATGCCGCCGATCGGGTTCGTGGGCTTCACGTTTTTCGCGCTCGAGGTGTGGTCCTTGTATCACCTGCTCCTCCCGCGGACCGGGCTCCGGACCCTGGCGCCGTCCCTGCTCTTCGCCGTACTGGTGCTCGCCGGCATGGATCGCCTCACGGTCAGCTCGACCACACCGCTGCTCGCGGATCTCCCCGGAGTCACGAACGACGTCGGGAGCCGCTTGGAGCGCGCGGGCTACACCGACCTCTTCCGGCTCGCCCGGGCGCCCGTCGCCGAACTGGCCTACCGCGCCGGGATCTCGCCTGACGAGGCACGCGCGGCGCACGAGGCGGCGCGGCTCAGCACACTGCGCGGCATCGGGACCCGGCATGCCGCCGCGCTGATCGCGAGCGGGATCAGCACGGTGGAGGCCCTGGCGCAGGCCGATCCCGACCGCGTCGCGCGGATCGCGCACGGGAGCGCCCGTCCGACCCTCGCCGAGGTGCGCGTGTGGGTCCGCGCCGCGGAAATGGCGGCCGACGCCGCTCAGGGCCGCCCCGACAGTGTCAGCGCGGGGCGGCCGACCGCCCCGTAACTGAAGGTCCTGTACGTCTCCGGAGGTGACTCAATGATTGGCCGGCTCTGGCACGGTTGGACGACCCGCGAGAACGCGGACGCCTACGAAACGCTGCTCGAGACGAAGATCCTACCCGGCATCCACCGGGTGAAGGGTCATGCGGGCGCTTTCCTGCTGCGGCGGGACGTCCCGGAGGGGGTCGAGTTCGTGACGTTGACGTTCTTCGATTCGCTGGAGGCGGTGCGCGCGTTTGCAGGCGAGGACTACAAGACGGCGGTGGTGCCCCCCGAGGCACGGAAGCTCCTGAGCCGCTTCGATCAAGAGTCCATCCACTACGACGTCGTCAGCCAACCCGAGTAAGCCAATGGATCGCCGCATCCGCTTGCTGCTCCAAGTCTTCGACCAGGCGTTCGCGGGCTCCTCCTGGCACGGCACCACGCTGTGGGGCTCGCTGCGCGGCCTCCGGGTCGAGGAGGCGTTGTGGCGGCCGGGCCAGGGCCGGCACAACATCTGGGAACTGGTCCTCCACACGGCCTACTGGAAGTCCATGGTTCGGCGCCGCCTACTGCGCGAACCGCAAATCTCCTTTCCGCGTGCCGGCAGCAACTGGCCCGCGCTTCCCGAGCGCACCGATCGGCGGGCCTGGAAGCGGGATACCGCGCTGCTCAGGCAGGAGCACGAGCTGCTGCGGCGCACGATCGCGCGCTTCGACGCCGCCCGGCTCGGGCGGCGCGGCTGGCGTTCCAAGTGGAGCAACATTCAGCACATCTACGGCATCGCGTCGCACGATCTGTATCACGCCGGGCAGATCCAGCTGCTCAAGCGCCTGTACCGATCGCGCGCCCGGTCATGAGGAGTGTAGGGGCGCAGCATGCTGCGCCCCTACGCTTCGCCAAGGCAGGTCTATTGCCGGAGTCGCCGCAGGTAGCGCCCGGGGTCGTTCAGGAAGTCGCGCGTGAGGGCGACGTGGTCCAGCTCTTCGTAGCCGACGACGCGCGGCGGCGCATGGTCGAAGCTGTAGATCTTCGCGTCCGGGAACGCGAGCAGGATCGGCGAGTGGGTGGCGACGATGAACTGCGCTTCCTGCGCGACCATGTCGGAGAGCATCGCGAGCAGCGCGAGCTGGCTCTGAGGTGAGAGGGGCGCTTCCGGCTCGTCGAGCAGGTAGAGCCCGCCCGGGACGAAGCGGGACTGAAACAACTTGAGGAAGCTCTGGCCGTGCGAGTTCGCGTCGAGATCGATGCCGTAGCGTCGCTCCATGTCGGCGAGGGAGGCGCGCATCGGTCCCTGGGCGAGGCCGAGGGCGTGCGCCGAACGGTCCTGGGCCCGATACTCTTCCTCCAGCTCACGGAGCCGGGTGAGCATCTCGCCACGCTCCCGGGCCACGCGCCTCGCGAATCCGAAAAAATCCTCGGCACGCAGAAAGAACCCGCGCGCGGTGCGCCGCCTCCAGGCAAGCCGTAGGGTCTGACCGAGCCGCCGCTGGGCGGCGAGCGTCTCGTCCGACGCCACGTCCGCCGCCCCCACCGTCGGCAGGCCGGCCGCCGCCGCGATCCCCTCCAGCAAAGTGGATTTCCCTGAGCCATTCTCGCCGACGAAGAACGTGACCGCGGCGTCCAGGTCGAGGCGCTCGAGCGACCGTATGGCCGGCACGGAGAACGGAAACGTCCCGTCGGTCTCCGCGCCACCCGGCTTGCGGGTGACGGACGAGAGATGGGGCGCCATGGTCAATGTGGCAACAGCAGCACTTTTCCCGTCGTCCGGCGAGCCTCGAGCTGCCGGTGCGCCTCGCCCGCGTCCCGCAGCGCGAACTCGGCCCCGATCCGAAGCTTCAGCTTGCCGGTGCCGATCCAGCCGAGGACCTGGCCCGCGCGCGCGAGCAGCTCTGAGCGGGTGGTGATGTGGTGGACGAGGGTGGGCCGCGTGAGAAACAGCGAGCCCTTGCTGTTCAACACCTGCGGATCGAACGGCCCGACCGGCCCGCTCGACTGCCCGTACAGAACCATCATCCCGCGCAGGGCGAGGCAGTTCAACCCTTTGTCGAACGTCGTCTTGCCGACCGAGTCGTACACGACCTGCACCCCCATGCCCGAGGTCAGCCGCTTCACCTCCGCCTCGAAGTCCTGCTCAGTGTAGAGAATCACCTCGTCCGCACCCGCCTCCCGGGCCAGGGCTGCCTTCTCGCGCGTTGAGACCGTCCCGATCACCCGGGCGCGGCCGAGCTTCGCAAGCTGGCACAAGAGCAAACCTACGCCCCCCGCCGCGGCGTGCACGAGGCACGTGTCACCGGCCTTCAGGGGATAGGTGGCCGTCACGAGGTAGTGGGCGGTCATTCCCTGGAGCATGGCGGCCGCGCCCTGCTTCGTGCCGACTCCGTCCGGCAACACGACCACCCGATCGGCGGGCACGACGGCGAGCTCGGCGTACGCGCCCAGGACGCCGGTGTACGCCACGCGGTCGCCCACCCTCGGCTCCGTCACGCCCGACCCGACGGCGGTCACGACGCCCGCCGCCTCCTGGCCGGGGGTAAAGGGCACCGCCACCTTGTACTGCCCGGTTCGCTGGTAGACGTCGATGTAGTTGACGCCGGCGGCGTCGATCTTCACGAGCACCTGACCGGCGCCCGGCGTGGGCTCGGGGATGTCCTCGTAGCGCAGCACCTCGGGGCCCCCGGGCGCATGGACGCGAATCGCTTTCACTAGGACCGGTCCTCCGAGCCGAACGTGACGAGGTGCTGCAAAAATCTACGGTCCGCTCCTCATCTCAACCATGAGGAGGGCTGCTGAAATGGTCAAAAGAATAGATGACGCCGCTCGACCCTGAAATTCATCGACTGACCCGCACGCACGACCGGCGGTTTGTTGTGAGGGGATGTATAGGGGCGCAGCATGCTGCGCCCCTACACGCCGCGAGGCGTCCTCATCGACGCTGGTTCACCAACGGCGTCCGGTGAAGTGCGTCCTTCAGGACGCGCCGCCGCCGAGCCGGGACTTCAGTCCCTCATAAAACACCTCAGGCCGCGTCACATCGTTCCTCTCAGAGACCCGAACCGCCCGTCATCTGGGCCGCCTGGCCCATGTGTGCACTGATGCGTCAGGTCGCGGCTAGCGCTCTGTCTCGAGCGAGGCCAGATCGATCACGAACCGATACTTCACGTCGCTCTTGAGCATCCGCTCGTATGCCTCGTTGATCCGCTGGATCGGGATGACTTCGACGTCCGAGACGATCCCGTGCTGGGCGCAGAACTCGAGCATCTCCTGCGTCTCCCGGATACCGCCGATGAGCGATCCCGCGATCCGCCGGCGCCTGAAGATGAGCTCCTGCACGGTGGGCGACGGGTGAGGCCGGTCCGGCGCCCCGACCAGACAGAGCGTGCCGTCGCGCTTGAGCAACCGCAGATAGGCGTCCAGGTCGTGCGACGCCGCCACCGTATCGAGGATGAAGTCGAAGCTGTTCGCGTGCCGGGCCACCTCCTCGGCGTGTTTCGAGATCACGACCTCGTCGGCGCCCAGGCGCTTTGCGTCGGCGGTCTTCCCCGGCGAGGTCGTGAACAGCACGACATGCGCCCCGAGAGCGTGAGCGAACTTGACCCCCATGTGACCGAGCCCGCCCAGCCCGACAACGCCGACCTTGGCGCCGGGGCCCGCCGACCAGTGACGCAGCGGGGAATAGGTGGTGATGCCCGCACAGAGGAGCGGCGCCGCCCCGGCGAGATCGAGGGTGTCGGACAGGCGCAGCACGAAACGCTCGTCCACCACGATCTGATTCGAGTAACCGCCGTAGGTCATCTTCCCCGTGTGCTTGTCGGGGCTGTTGTAGGTGAACGTGGGCCCTGTTTGGCAGAACTGCTCCAGGCCCTCGCGGCAATCCGCGCAGGTGCCACAGGAATCGACCATGCAGCCGACGGCGGCCAGGTCCCCCGCCCTGAAGCCCGCGACTGCGCCGCCCGTTCGCGTGACACGACCGACGATCTCGTGGCCGGGTACGATGGGATATTCCGTGGTGCCCCACTCGTTGCGGGCCTGGTGCAGGTCGGAGTGGCAGACACCGCAGTACAGGATCTCGATCTGGACATCGTGCGGCCCCGGCTCGCGGCGCTCGAAAGTGAAGGGCACGAGCGGCGTCGTGGCGCCGTGGGCGGCGTACCCGACGGTCGTGGTCCCAAGCGCTTTCCCCCGGGGACTGGTGGCTGGTGCGCTGCGCGTCACGGAAGGTGTCATGGTTCGGTCCTCCGCAGTTATCGATAATTTATAGCACCCGTAGCCGCTAACGCACCACCGTCGCGTCGGGTTCCCGCCCTCCCTACTCGACTTTCCGCGTCGAGCCGTACCGAAGAAAAAGGCCCCGCCGAAGCGGGGCCTTTGATTTCTCACCACGCGCGTCCCGGCCTAGCGCGCCGCCAGAATGTGCTCCGGGTATCCGAGCCCCTGCGCCTTGATCTTGTCGGCGATCCGCGGCCCCCGATTGTACGCGACGAGCGCCAGCCAATGGACGTCGCTGTACCGCTCCAGCATCTGGGCGTAGTAGCCAAAGCCGCAATCGAGGTTCGTCGCGGGCTCGTACAGCCTCCGCACGCTGCGGATCCCGCATACCTTGCGCGCCGTGGACGGCAGCACCTGGACCAGACCGACGTCGCCCACCTTGCCCAGCGCGTCAACCTTGAACCGCGACTCCGTCCAGATCATGCCGAAAGCGACCCGGTGCTCGATGCCGTGCCGATCGGCCGCTTGCACGATCAGGTACGCGAGGTCATCCGTCAGCCGCAGCGAGTCGCGGCGCAGCAACGGCCGGTACTGCCGTGCGAAGAACTGGGCGTCTTTCCACTGCTCCTCCGCGGCGCGGACTTCGCTGCCACTCACCGTCGGTACGAAGGCGGGGGCGGCCATCGCCGCCAGCCCCAACCACGTCACCAAATTACGAAGTGTCATACGTTGGCCCCGTCCAATGTGATTTCCTGGCCGCCGCCCGAGCGGGCCGAACATCGAGGTCCGGCCGTGTGGGCGATGGCGCGTCGCGCAGGCCGGTTATGCGGAAACTGTGCCAGGGGCTAACGCTTGGTGGGAAAGGACTTACACCGCCAGGGCGCGCCTCCTAGGTTACCGTGTGGGGATGGTCGGTTACCGGCGCCCCAGCGGTTACCGGAGAGGTTTCCGCGGTGACGCGCGGCGTGGGAGCGCGAAGCCGCGCCTAGCGGGGTGTTGAAAAACCAATTTTGGGTAGGTCTCCCGTCCGTATCCGTGCGTTGAAACGCCGGCTCGGCCAAAGGCGAGCGTCTTTAAAGACGCGCCGTTGCGCCGAGCCGGCCCTTTAGGGCACGGGATCGACGCGGTACCGGCAACGTTCGTGTCGAGTACTTACTTATCACCCTGCTAGCGCGCCGCCAGAATTTGCTCCGGGTATCCGAGGCCCTGCGCCTTGAGACTGTCGGCGATGCGCGGCCCACGATTGTACGCGACGAGCGCCAGCCAATCGACCGCGCCGTATCGGGCCAGCATCTGTGCGTAGAAGCGGAAACCACAGTCCAGGTTCGTGGCGGGCTCATACAGCTCACGCTGCGTGCGTATGCCACACGTCAGGCGCGCGGTCGAGGGCAGGATCTGGACCAGACCGGCATCGCCCACCTTGCCGCGCGCATCGACCTTGAATCGCGACTCCGTCCAGACCAGTCCAAAGGCGATGCGTCGCTCGACTCCGTGGCGATCCGCCGCTTGCACGATCAAGTACGCCAGCGAGTCCGTGAGCCGGAGCGAGTCCTGGCGCAGCAACGGCCGGTACTGCCGCACGAACAGCTCGGCCTCTTCCTTTTGCGCGTCTGCGGCGGCGACGGGTGTGCCGTTCAGAGTCGGCGCCCAGGCGGGCGTCGCCACCAAGGTCAAGCCGAGCCACGTTACCAAGAAACGAATTGTCATACGTCAGTCATCCGGGCGGTCGGACGGTCTGCAGGAGACTCCCGACTTTGCGAGCCGGCCTCGCGGCCGGAGTGCCTTTTACCGAGCAGTGGACCTGTCTTGCGACGCCGTCGCGCGAGCCGGGCATGGGGGCCGGCGGCGCGGGCGACGGGGCGTCGCGCGCGGTCCTTATGAACGAAGTGTGCCGCGCAACAAGCCTCTAACGACGCTGGAGCGCGAGGGGGAGAGAAGGAGAGTGTGGGCAGGTTGGAGCATTTGTGTGGAAGCGCGACCGTGATCCTGCTTACGTTTGGGAGATCGCGACGCATTCTTCGACGAACCGCGGAGGGGAGGGGACATGAAAGTCGCATTCGTCGGTCTCGGCAGCATGGGACTGCCGATGGCGGGCCGCCTGCTGGAAGGGGGACACAACCTCACCGTCTACAACCGCACCCGCAGCCGGGCCGACGAGCTGGAGCGGCGCGGCGCCACGGTCGCCGCGTCCGCCGCGGCGGCGGCCCGGGGAGCCGACGTGGTCATCACCATGGTGGCGGACGACGCCGCGCTCGAAGCGACACTCTTCGGCGGCGGCGTGCTCGACGCGATGGGCCGCGGGGCGATCCACGTCTCGATGAGCACGATCAGCCCGGCTCTGTCGCGCCGGCTCGCCGAGCGGCACCGGGCCGCCGGGCAGGCGTATCTCGCCGCGCCCGTCTTCGGCCGGCCGGAGGCCGCGGCGGCGAAGAAGCTCTGGATCGTGGTCGCCGGCCCGGCGGCCGCGATCGACCGCTGCCGGCCGCTGCTCGACGCGATGGGCCAGGGAACGATCGCCGTGGGTGAGGACCCGGCCCGGGCGAACGTCATCAAGCTCGCCGGGAACCTGCTGATCGCCGCCGCCATCGAGGCGATGGGCGAGGCCGTCGCGCTGGCGCGCAAGTACGGCATCGCCCCGGCCGAGCTACTCGACGTCGTGAACGGCCGTCTGTTCCGGTCGCCCCTGTACGAGAACTACGGCAAGCTGATCGCCGACGAGCGCTACGAGCCCGCCGGGTTCAAGCTGAAGCACGGTCTCAAAGACGTGCGGCTCGCGCTCGCCGCCGGGGACGAGGTGGCCGCGCCGCTGC
>DATDFP010000416.1:0-2866 GCA_036522535.1 Gemmatimonadales bacterium | reverse complement strand
CATGAGGTCGCGCCGCTGCGTCATGTATTTCGCCTCGGTCGCCTGGAGCTTCGCGGCCTGGTCGTCGCTCAGGCTCAGCTCCTGGCGCACGCGCTCGTTCCAGCGCCGGCGGAACTCCTGGCGCAGCTGTTGCGCCTCGGCTCCGTGGGTCGTGTCGGAAGGGTTCTGCGCGCCGAGCAACGGCACCGCGCCAACGGTCAGCAGCACCCAAAGCAATCGCCTCATGGCTCAGCCCTCCAACGTCTGCAACAGGGCGCGCAGCTCTTCCGCCGTCAGCCCCTCGACGCCTGCGTCTCCAGCGCCCTCCACCGAGATCGGCTGATCGAGGACGGTGAGCGCCTCCCGCAGCTGCTCCGTCGTGAGGTCCGTCACGTCCTCGCCCACTGGCGCCACGACCGCTGAACCCGGCGCGCGGTGCCAAACCACGGCCCGGGTGACCAGTCCGCCCCCGATCACGAGGATCGCCGCGGCGGCGATCCGCAGCCATGCCGGCTGCAGCCACGTCCAGCTCTCCGCACGCGGCCCGGCGCGGAGCCGCTCCACTACCGCCCGCGCCGTGCGCTCCAGGTCCAGCCGCTCGGCGGCGGCTGTGCCGAGCCGGTCGGCCAGCTCCTGCAACCTGACTTCGTCTTTCAACGCAAGTGCTCCTTTAATCTCTTGACCGCGTGATGATAGTGCACGCGAGCGGCGCCGGGGGTCGTGCCGAGCGCCGCCGCGATCTCCTGGTACTCGAGCCCTTGCTGCGCCCGGAGCAGGAAGACTTCCCGCTGCAGCCGCGGCAGCCGCCTGAGACACTCCTGCATCCGGCCTTCTGCCTCTCCTGCCACCGCGCGTTCATGGGGGTCCCCATCGGTGGCCTGCAACTCATGCTCGAGCGGGACGAGCTTGGCCCGTTTCGCCCTTCGCGCCGCGTCTTTCAGCACGTTCCCCCCGATCGTCAGCAGCCAGGTTCGGAACTGGCACTGCCCCCGAAACTTCCCCACCGAGCGGAACGCTCGGATGAACGTGTCCTGGACCAGGTCGTCGAGGTCTGCTTCCAGCGCCCCCGCGCCTGACAGGAACCGCGCCAGGACGCGCGCGTGACGGCGGACCAGTTCGGCCGCCGCCTGCTCGTCCCCGCCCTGCCAGGCGGCGATCAGCGCCGCATCGCTCACGGGCGCGGCGACGGGCTCGGCTTGGGGCATGGCGCGTCGGTAGGGTAGACGTGGGAGTTCCTCTCAAATTAAGGCGGTGGAGGGCGGGCGAGGGCGGGCGAGGGCGGGCGAGGGCGCGTCGTGCCTTCACCGCCCTCCACCGCCCTGGACCGCCCCCCACCGCCCTTGTATTTCGCGAACCCAGCCCTTAGCTTCGCATTCGAACGCCCGTTCGAACCCATGCGACCCTTTGACGAGCGGCTGGAGCATCTGTTGGCCCGGGCGGCGGCGGTCTTCGCCGACAAGGGCTATCACTGCACCACGATGCGGGACCTGGCCGCGGCGAGCGGGATGTCCCTCGCGGGCATGTATTACTACGTGCGCGGCAAAGAGGACCTGCTTTGCCTCATCCAGGAGCGCTGTTTCACCGAGGTGTTCACGGGCGCCGCGCAGGCCTTGGCCCGGCTCGGCGACGCGGATCCGCTCGAGCGGCTCGACGCCTTCATCCGCCACCACGTGACGTTCTTCGCCGCCCACATGGCGGAAATGAAGGTCCTGTCGCACGAGGCGAACTCGCTCACCGGCGAGCGCCTGCGGCGTGTGAACACGATCAAGCGTCGCTATGTGGATCTGCTCGACCGGCTGCTCAAGGAGATCGCGCCCGACGAGGCGCCGGTGGACCGTAGCGCGGCCGGCTACCTGCTGTTCGGCATGATGAACTGGATCTACAACTGGTACGACCCCGCGGGCGAGATCGCTCCCGACCGCCTCGCGGCCCTCATGGCGCGCACGTTCCGTGGCGGCTTCGCGGAAACGCGCTCTCCGGTGCATGGAGGTTGATGGCACTATGGCTACCGTCGCGGAACCCAAGAAAGTCGAACGGAAGACCCTCGTCCACTACCAGGTGGAGGACGGGGTGGCGATTCTCGAGCTCGACGATCCCCCGGCGAACACCTATACACACGAGATGATGCGTCAGCTGGACGAGGCGATTCTGCAGGCACGCTTCGACGACGGCGCACACGTGCTCGTGCTGCGGGGCCATGGAGAGAAGTTCTTCTCGGCAGGCGCGAACATCTCCTATCTGAACAGCATTACCCCACGGTACAAGTATTTCTTCTGCCTCCACGCCAACGAGACGCTCAACCGTCTCGAGCACACGCCCAAGCTCACCATCGCCGCGCTGAACGGACATACGGTGGGCGGCGGCCTCGAGATCGCGATGGCGTGCGATCTCCGGCTCGCCAAGGAAAACGCGGGCAAGATCGGGCTCCCGGAGGTGAATCTGGGCGTGCTCCCGGGCACGGGCGGCACCCAGCGTCTGGCCCGTATCGTCGGGAAGGCGCGGGCGATCGAGATGATGGTGAAAGGGGAGACGTTCTCATTCGACAAGGCGAAGGAGTTGGGGCTGGTGCACGAGGTCTTCCCCGCGGATGACTACTGGGACCAGGTGATGCTGTACGCGAAGCAGTTCTGTCCCCCCCGGAAGGCCTCGAAGGCCGTGGGCCTAATCAAGCGGTCGGTGCAGTCGGGCGCCGAGGTCCCGTTCGAGTCCGGCCTCACGCTCGAGCGCGAGCTGCAGCAGCAGCTGTTCCAGAGCGACGATGCGAAGGAAGGGATCGCCGCCTACGTGGAGAAGCGGGTGGCGGATTTCAAGGGCCGGTGAAGACCGAACTGTTGATCGGGAACGAGTGGCGGGCCGCTGCGAAGCGCTATTGCCTCGTCAATCCCGC
>DATDFP010000415.1:0-4746 GCA_036522535.1 Gemmatimonadales bacterium | reverse complement strand
TCGCTCACGTGCGGGACGAACAGGCAGTCCGCGCCGGCGCCGTGATAGGCGTTCGCGCGCCGCACCGCCTCCGTCAACCGCTCTGCGGGCGTCCACTCCTTGATCTCGAACGCGTCCGTGCGCGCATTGACCACGATCGGTACGCCCGCCGCGGCGCCCGCCTCGCTGACGGCTCGGATCCGTTCCGCGTGCAGGGTCACGTCCAGCAGCGATCCGTCGTCGGCGCCGTCTTCGAGGTTCAACCCGATCGCGCCGGCGGCGATGGTCCTGCGGGCGGTCTCCGCTGCCGCTTCGGGGGCTGTCCCGTAGCCGGCCTCCATGTCCGCCGTGACGGGGACGCGCACATTGCGAGCGATGCGGCCGACGACGGCAAGCATCTCGTCGCGGCTGATGCGCTCGCCGTCCGGGTAGCCGAGCGCCCAGGCGACCCCGGCGCTGGTGGTAGCCAGGGCGGGAAACCCCGCTGTCTCGACCAGTCGAGCGGTCACGACGTCCCAGACGTTGGGCAGGACGAAGACACCCGGGCCGGCGTGCAGCCTTCGAAACGCCTCGGCCTTCTCCCGCAGGGTGGCTGATTCCATCGCTGATCCTCCTCGTAGGTGGTCCTCACCCCCTGGCCTCCTGTCCGTTCCGGAGAAGGAGGACGTCGAGAGTTCCCCCTCTCCCGAAGGGAGAGGGGGACAGGGGGTGAGGACTCAGGGCGCGAAAGACAATGGAGTTCGGCTTGCGGCTTGCGCATTGCGGCAGTGATTTTGGAGCACTCCAACCAGCGTTAGGTGCCATCATGTATCTCGGACCGGTGCGCCCCTCCTTCGCCGTCGCAGCCGTCCTTTTCCTCACCCCGCCCATCGCCGCTCAAGAAGCCGCCGCTCCGGCGCTCACGGTCCATGCGATCTGGGCCACACGGGAGTTCGCATCCGATCTCGCGTCGCTCCAATGGACGGCGGACGGGACCGCCTACACCACGAGCGATGAAGACTCGGCGGGCAACACCGACCTCTACCGTGTGGACGCGGTGTCCGGGAAGAGAGAACGCCTCGTGCGGGGCGCGGATCTCGTGCCCCCCGGCGCCCAGAAGGCGATCGCCATCGAGGAATACAAGTTCTCGGCCGACGGGACGAAGCTCCTCGTGTTTACGAACAGCGCGCGCGTGTGGCGCCAGAACACGAAGGGCACGTACTACGTCTGGGACCTCGTCGCGAAACGCCTCATCCCCGTGAGCGCGAAACCGGGCTACCAGATGTTCGCCAAGCTCTCTCCCGACGGCAGGCTTGTCGGCTTCGTCCGCGACAACAACATCTACGTGAGCGACCTCACGACCGGCGTCGAGACGGCGCTCACCACCGACGGCGGCGACGACGTCATCAACGGCACGTCCGATTGGGTGTACGAGGAGGAGCTCGACCTGCGTGACGCGTTCCGCTGGAGCCCGGACGGGAAACGCATCGCGTTCTGGCGGCTCGACCAGTCGGCGATCCGGCCGTTCTACCTCGTCAACGCCGACTCGCTCTACCCCGAGCTTGCGCCGGTGCGGTACCCCAAGGCCGGGACGCGGAACTCCGAAGTGAAGATCGGCGTCGTGGACGTTACGACGCGGGCGAAGGTATGGGTCGATCTGGGGCCGGACAAGGACTGTTACGTCGCGGCGATGGACTTCGCGGGCTCTCCGGACGAGCTCTGGCTCACGCGGTTGAACCGGCATCAGAACCGGCTCGACCTGCTCCTCGCGGACGCGAGGAGCGGCGCGTCCCGGTCGATCATGACCGACACCGATTCGGCGTGGGTGGATGCGAACCAGCCCCGCTGGATCGCCGGCGGGAAACAGTTCCTGTTCGTCTCCGAGCGGGAGGGCTACGACCAGGTCTATCTGTTCAACCGCGACGGCGCGCTGGTGCGACGGGTGACGCCCGGCGGCTGGGACGTGCAGGACGTGTACGGCGTTGACGAGAAGAAGCAGGTCGTCTACTTGAGCGGGGCGATCGACGGGCCGCTCGGGCGGCAGCTCGTGCGGGTGGGGCTCGATGGGAAGGGCCTGACGCGGCTCTCGACGGAGCCCGGAACGCACAGCGCCGAGTTCGCTCCGACGTTCGCGCTCTACGTCGAGACCTACTCGCGTGCCGGCGTCCCCCCGGTGCAGACGCTGCGGCGCGCGGATGGCAACCTGGTCCGCACCATCGCCGACAACGCGAAGCTCCGGGAGAAAGTGGCGGCGCTCGGGCTCAACCGTCCCGAGTTCGTCACGGTGAAGACGCCCGGCGGGGTGGACCTCAACGCGTGGCTCATCAAGCCGAGAGGGTTCGATCAGACGCGACGCTACCCGTTGCTGATGACCGTGTACGGCGGACCGGGCTCCCAGACGGTGACCGACAGTTGGGGCGGGCCGAACTACCTGTGGCACCAGATGCTGGCGCAGGACGGCTACCTCGTCGCGAGCGTGGACAACCGCGGTACCGGCGGCCGGGGGGCGAAGTTCATGAAGATGACCTACCTGCATCTCGGGCGCTACGAGGTGGCCGACCAGATCGCCGCGGCGCGATGGTTCGCGGGGCAGGCTTTCGTGAACCCGGACCGGATCGGGATCTGGGGGTGGAGCTACGGCGGCTACATGAGCTCGCTCAGCATGTTCCGCGGGGCGGGCGTGTTCAAGGCGGCGGTCGCGGTCGCGCCCGTGACCGACTGGCGGCTGTACGACACGATCTACACGGAGCGCTACATGCGCACGCCGCAGGAGAACCCCGACGGGTACGCCGAGAGCGCGCCGCTCGCTTACGCCGACAGCCTGAAAGGGAGCTTCCTCCTCGTGCACGGCACCGGGGACGACAACGTCCACTTCCAGAACAGCGTCCGCCTCGTGGAGCGGCTCGAGGCGGCGAACAAGCAGTTCGACATGCGCATCTATCCGAACAGGACCCACGCCATCGCCGGTGGCAACGCGCGGGAGAACCTCTTCGGGCTGCTGACGCGGTGGCTGAAGAACAATCTGTAGCCCGCGCCGCGCTCGCGGTCCTCACGCTGATCAACCTGTTCAATTATCTGGACCGGTGGATCGTCGCGGCGCTCGCCGAGAGCATCAAGCACTCCGAGCTGCAGCTGTCGGATACCGAGCTCGGCTCGCTGATGACCGGTTTCATCGTCGTCTACATGCTCGCCGCGCCGCTGTTCGGCTCGCTGGGCGACACCCGATCCCGGACGCGCCTCATCGGCCTCGGCGTGGGCGTCTGGAGCGCGGCCACGGCGCTGGCGGGCTTCGCGCGGGGGTACGCGTCGCTGTTTGCCGCCCGCGCCGCGGTCGGGATCGGCGAGGCGGCGTACGGGACCATCTCGCCGGCGCTGCTCGCCGATTACTTCCCGCGCGAGCGGCGCGGGCGGGTGTTCGCCGTCTTCTTCGCCGCGATCCCGATCGGATCGGCCCTGGGCTACGTGGTCGGCGGGCTCGTGGACCGCTACTTCGGCTGGCGTCAGGCTTTCTTCGTGGCGGGGATTCCCGGCCTCGCGCTCGCCGCCCTCGCGCTGCGCCTGTACGATCCGCCCCGGGGCGCGCAGGACCCCGACGCTCCTGCCGCCGCCCGGTCCCACACCATAGGGCTCGGCACCGCCACCCGTGCCGCCTATGCCCTCCTGCTCCGAAACCGCCCGTACGTGCTCACCGTGCTGGGCTACGCCGCCTACACCTTCGCGATCGGCGCGCTCGCTTTCTGGACGCCCTCCTTCCTGGAGCGCGCCCGCGGGATCCCCAAAGCGGCGGCGACGGTGCAGTTCGGTGCGGTCGTGGTGGCCACCGGGTTCCTGGGCACGTACGGCGGCGGCTGGCTCGGCGACTACGTCCTCCGCTTCTCGAAGCAGGCCTATCTCTGGGTGTCCGGCGCCGCCACGCTGGTCGCGGCGCCGCTCACCCTCGTGGCCCTCGCGGCGCCGGCGCCCGCGCTCTACTGGTCGGCGATCGTCGCGGGGGAGCTCTGCCTGTTCGCGTCGACTGGACCGGTGAACTCCGCCATCGTGAACGTGGTCTCTCCGCACATGCGGGCGACCGCCGTCGCGGCGAGCATCTTCGCGATCCACATCCTCGGCGACGTGCCATCGCCGGCGGTGGTGGGAGCCATCTCCGACGCTCGATCACTCGCCCAAGCCATGCTCATCATTCCCGTCGCCGTGCTGCTCGGCGGCGTCATCTGGACTTACGCCGCCTGGCGCGGCGAGCGGGCGGGAGGCCGAGAGCCAACCCCGTGAGGGCGTTCTTCCGGGGGCTGTTCGGTCTCGTTCTCCGCATCTTCTTCCGCCGGATCGAGATCTCGGGCTTGGAGCGCGTGCCGAAGGACGGGCCCGTGATCTTCGTGTTGAACCACCCGAACGGCCTGATCGATCCCGGGTTCCTGCTCTGCCTCGCCCCGCGGCGCGTCTCGTTCCTCGCCAAAGCCCCGCTGTTCCGGATGCCGGTGATCGGGATGTTTTGCCGGGCGTTCGAGGCCATTCCGGTGCAACGGCGTCAGGACGAAGGCTCCGATCCGTCGCACAACCGGGAAACCTTCGAGACGGCGCGGGCGGTGCTCGCCCGGGGTGGCGCGATCGCGATCTTTCCCGAGGGCAAATCGCACAGCGACCCGAGGCTCCGGCCGCTCAAGACGGGCGCGGCGCGCATCGCGCTCGGCGCCGCGGCCGCCCTCACGGGCCCGGCGCCGATCCGCATCGTCCCGGCAGGCCTTTACTACCGGGCGAAGCGGACCTTCCGGAGCGCCGCCCTGCTCCATT
>DATDFP010000414.1:0-2521 GCA_036522535.1 Gemmatimonadales bacterium | reverse complement strand
GGGGGGGTGGGCGTGGTGGCGCCCGGGCTTCGGGCGCAGGACACCACTGAGGCTCGGCCCGACACCTCGAAGCCCGCGCAGGACACCGGCCGGGCTGCACCCTCTCCCGCCCCCGCCCAGCAGGAACCGGGCGGCACTACCCACGTGGTGGTGCAGGGTGAGACCCTCTGGTCCATCGCGCAGCAGTACTTCAACGATGCGCTGCTCTGGCCCGAGATCTACCGGCTCAACACCAACGTCGTTGAGGACCCGCACTGGATCTATCCGGGCGAGGCGCTGGACCTCGCTTCGGTGATCGGGGTGGCCCGGGCGCCGGAGTCGGCTGACACGACTGCCGTGAGCCCGCCCCAGGTCGCTGGTGCGGATACCGTTCGGGCCGATACCGCGCAGGTGGTGGAAGCGCCTCCCCCGCCCGCGGAAGAGCCGACCGGAGGGTACCAGACGATCTTCGAACGGCGCCGTACGACGAGCGAGCAGGAGCGAGACGTGTTGCGCGCCTACGCCGACCAGCCGTACCGGCCGGTGCGGCGCGGCGAGTTCTACGCGGCGGGGTTCCTGACGGAAAACGAGAGGCTGCCGTACGGGAGAGTGCTCGGGAACACGGCGGTGCCGGCGATCCCGCGACTGTCGGAGCGCACGACCGCGATCACGTTCGACCAGATCGCGATCGCGCCGCCACGGAGCGCGTCGTACCATGTGGGGGATTCGCTCCTGATCGTGCGCATCGACCGCGACATCGCTCGCTGGGGCGGGGTGGTGATGCCGCTGGGCGTCGCCCGGGTCTCGGAGGTGCAGCGCAAGCAGGTTCTGGCTCAACTGGTCATGCAGTTCGCGCGTGTCAAGAACGGCGACCTGTCGCTTCCGCTCGAGCCGTTCACGGATCCAGGTCGAGTGCGCCCCACTCCGGTGGTGCAGGGACTCGAGGGCCTCGTGATCGCTCAGCGGGACCGCCACGTCCTCTCCGCGCCGCAGCAGATCATCTTCGTCAACCGTGGCCGTGCCGACGGGGTCGTGCCCGGCGACGTGTTCGAGGTGTACCGGCCAGCGTCCGGCGCGCCGGGCACGGGTTCCGAGCAGGTGCGGGTCGTTCTCGAGATCGTGCACACCCGCGAGCATTCGGCGTCGGGGCTCGTGCTGAACGTCAACCACCCGGATATCATTCCGGGGATGCCGGCGCGTCTCGTCCGGAAGATGCCCTCTTGACTCCCGCCGGCCCCACTCGAGGGGTCGGCGTTTCACGCGCGTGGTTCTTCTTGCCCATCTCCTGGCGCTCGGGCTGTACGGTGTGGCCACGGCGCTGGCGCTCGCACCGTACGCGGGGCTGCGGCCCCCGCCGCCTGGTCTGACGCTCGCCGCCCCTCTCCTCGGGATCGCGTGCCACGTCGTCGGAGTGGCGCAGCTGACACTGATCGGCGTGGCTCCGGCGCTCTCGATGCTCGCGCTCTTCCTTATGCTGCTCCAGGTCGTGAGCGAGCGCGTGTTCCGCGCCGGCGCAGTGGGGGTCTTTACGGGGCCGCTCGCCACCGGGTTGGTCAGCCTTGCCGTCTTGATCGGGCTCGCGCCCGGCGCCGCCGCGGCGGGACGGAGCGCCTGGTCCGTCCTGCACATCACGGTGAGCATCCTCGGGCTCGCGATGCTCGCTCTTGCCTTTATCGCGGCCGCGTTGTACCTGCTCCAGTTCCGTGAGCTGAAAGCGAAGCGCTTCGGACAGGTGTTCCGGCTGTTCCCACCGCTCGAGCGGCTCGACCGTCTGAACCACGTCGCGCTCATGATCGCCTTCCCAACGGTCACACTCGGCGTTCTGTTGGGATATGGAGTCCGCTATGCCGGGGGGGTGCCCGTCGATGCCGCGCAGGTCGTGTGGGGCACGCTGACGTGGATGGTGCTGGGATGGGCGGTCTCGGTGCGCGTGGTCCGTCACTGGGCGGGCCGGCGGGCCGCGTTCGCGAGCATCGCCGGATTCGCCGCCGTGTTGCTCGTCTACCTCGCGCTCAAGCTTGCCGAGCCCGGGACCCAGCGGTTCCTGTGACGAGGGGCTTGCGACGATGAGCCTGGCGGTCGTGGGCGTGAATCACCGGACGGCGCCCCTGGAGGTGCGGGAGCGCTTCGCGCACGCCGCGCGCGAGGTGCCGGCCTCGCTGGAGCGGGTGTTGGCTGCGGGGGCCGGGGGCGGCGTGCTCCTCTCGACCTGTAACCGCACGGAGTTCTACCTCGCGGAGCCGGGAGCGAGGGCGCCCGATGCCGTGTGGGCCATCCTGAGCGAGCGCCTGGGCGATGGCCGCAGCGCGAGCGCGTACGGATACTTCCGGCGAGACCGCGACGCGGTGCGGCATCTGTATCGCGTGTCGGCCGGGCTCGAGTCGATGGTCCTGGGCGAGTCTCAAATCCAGGGGCAGGTGCGCGAAGCCTGGGAGATGTCGAAGTCGCAGGCGGGTCCCGTGCTGCACCGCCTGTTCCAGTCGGCCCTGCTCGTGGGGGCCCGGGTGCGCAGCGAAACGGGGCTCGCCATCGGGGCGGCCTC
>DATDFP010000413.1:0-2146 GCA_036522535.1 Gemmatimonadales bacterium | reverse complement strand
GGGCGCAAGCCCGGGGTGCCCGGGGTCTCAAGGTAACGAGCTTCCCCCGTCCGGTCTCTCCTTCGACCCGCCTGCGGGCGATCTCTTCAGCAACGACCCGATTTCGCAGGCGCGCTCGGTCGCGGCGGTCGCGGCGCTGGTGGCCGAGTGCACCAGGTGCCGCCTGTGCGAGGGGCGCAGGCACACAGTCCCGGGCGAGGGGCCGGACGATGCGCGGCTCGTGGTGGTGGGGGAGGGCCCCGGGAGGGTGGAGGACGAAACGGGGCGGCCGTTCGTCGGGCCCGCAGGCGAGCTGTTGACGAAGATCCTCGCGGCAATCGATCTGCCCCGCGAGCGGGTCTTCATCTGCAACGTGGTGAAGTGCCGCCCGCCCGAGAACCGCGTGCCGCAGTACGATGAGATCGGCGCGTGCGTGCCGTACCTGTTCCGCCAGATCGCGCTCCTGAAGCCGAAGGTGATCCTCGCCATGGGGGGCACGGCGGCGCAGACGCTGCTCGACACTAAACAGTCCCTCGGGGCGCTCCGCAACAGGATTCACCGGTTCCGGGGCATCCCGGTCGTCGTCACATACCATCCGGCCGCCCTGCTCAGAAACCCCCACTGGAAGAGGCCGACCTGGGATGACGTCCGCATCGCCCACCGTCTCCTCGCCTGAGCGGGAGCTCGCCGGCCGCCAGGCTCCGCAGAGCAACGAAGCGGAGCAGGCCGTGCTCGGCGCCATGCTCCTCGACCAGGACGCGGCCCTCAAGGCCGCCGAGCTGCTCGACGACACGATGTTCTACCGTGAAGGGCACCGGCTGCTGTTCCGCGCCATGATCGCGCTGACCGAGCGTGGCGACGTGATCGACCCGGTGACCCTGCGCGACGAGCTGATGCGGCGCGGCGACCTGGATCGCGCGGGCGGCATGGAGTACATCGGCGCCCTCATCGACGTCGTGCCGACCGCGGCGAACGTCGAGTACCACGCCAAGATCGTCCGCGACAAGGCGGTGCTGCGCCGGCTGATCGAGGCGGCGACCTCGATCATCCAGCAGGCGTACGAAGGACGGACCACCTCGGCGGAGCTGCTCGACCACGCCGAGCATCGGGTCTTCCAGGTCGCCCAGCTCAAGCGCTCCGAGGAATTCGTGCGGCTGAAGGAGCTCATCTGGCCGACGATGGAGCGGATCGAGCAGCTCCACACGAGCCAGGGCGCGCTCACGGGCGTGGCGTCCGGATTCCTCGACCTCGACCGGCTCACCGCGGGCTTCCAGCGGGGCGATCTCATCATCGTCGCGGCGCGGCCGTCGATGGGGAAGACGGCGCTCGCGCTGAACATCGTCCAGCACGCGGCCATCGAGCACAACGTGGGGGTGGCGATCTTTTCGCTGGAAATGACCAAGGACCAGCTCGTCCAGCGGCTGCTCTGCTCCGAGGGCCTGGTGGATGCGCAGCGGCTGCGGCGCGGGCTGCTGCACGACGACGACTATCCCAAGCTCGCCCGCGCCGCAGGGCTGCTCGGCACGGCGCCGATCTGGATCGACGACTCCGCGGTGCTCACCCCGCTCGCCATGCGCTCCAAGGCGCGGCGGCTCAAGGCGGACCACGACATCGGCATGGTCGTCGTCGACTACCTGCAGATGATGCACGGGCCGTCGGACGCGGAGAATCGACAGCAGGAGATTTCCTTCATCTCCCGATCGCTCAAGGCCCTGGCCAAAGAGCTGGACGTGCCGCTCGTCGCCCTGTCGCAGCTCTCGCGCGCCCCGGAGCAGCGCGGAGGTGAGCATCGCCGTCCCCAGCTGTCGGACTTGCGGGAATCGGGCGCCATCGAGCAGGACGCCGACGTGGTCTGCTTCATCTACCGCCAGGAGTTCTACGACGGCCCCACCGACCCGAAGACGAACGAAAACATCGAGGGCCTGGCGGAGCTGCTCGTCGGCAAGCAGCGGAACGGCCCGACCGGCACGGTGAAGCTTTACTTCAAGAAGGAATACACGCGCTTCGACAACTATTCGCCGCGCGAGGCGCCCTCCGAGGCCAGCCGTGGCTAGGCGCGCGCGACCGAGCGTTCGGGGCAGGGAGGGCGTCGGGGGGGAAGGGATCGGTGACCTCGTCCGGTCTCTCGCGGCCTGACGTCGGCGTGGTGATCGTGGCCGCCGGCGCC
>DATDFP010000412.1:0-3342 GCA_036522535.1 Gemmatimonadales bacterium | reverse complement strand
GTCCGAGCCCGGTCACCGCACTCGCTCCGCCGCCACCGCCCCCCCCGCCTCCGCCGCCCCCGCCGCCCGACATCTCGTCAATCACCTCGTTGAACTGGATCACCGCGTCGCCCTTCAGCTCGGGGACGACGGTCCCCGACTCCGGCACCACTCTCACGATCTGCGGCGGCGCCTTATCGGGCGGCCCGCCCGGGGGCTCGCCGGGGTTGGCGCAGCTCGCTCCGCCTCCGCCCGCGAGCAGCGCGGTCAGGAGCAGCCGAGCGATTTGAGCTTGTCGGCCAGCGCCTGCCGCTGGTCTCGCCATCCCCGCTCCTTCTCGCGCTCCCGGGCGACCACCTCGCCCGGCGCCCGCGCGATGAAATTCTGGTTCGCGAGCTTCGCCTCGAGCCCGGAGAGCTGCCGGTCGAGCCGCGCCAGCTCGCCCGAGAGCCGGCCGCACTCTCGTTGCACGTCGATCTCGCCCTCGAGCGCCACGAAGACCTCGCTCCCGTCCGCCAGCACGGCGTGGGCGCCCACCGTGGCGCGCTTCCCGTCGAACGCGAGCTCGGAGAGCTGGGCGAGCCGGAGAATCGTCTCGCGCTCACCAGACAGGGCCTGGCGCGCCCGCTCCGTGCGCGGCCAGAGCGACGCGCGGAGCCGCGCCTTCGGCGGCACGCGATACTCCGCGCGCAGCATCCGGATCGACGAGATCGCCTCCTGAACGAGGGGGAACTCCTGGTCGGCCTGCGCGTCGGCGAGCTCGAGCTGCGGCGGCGGCCATGCCGCCACGATCAGCAGCTCGTCCGGCTTCCGACCGGGCAGCTTCTGCCACAGCTCCTCGGTGATGAACGGGACCACCGGGTGGAGCAGCCGCAGCACGGTGTCGAAGCAGTAGGCGAGCACGGCCTGAGCGGCCGCCGCGGACAGGCGAGGCTTCACCGCCTCGACATACCAGTCGGCCAGCTCCTTCCACGCGAACTCGAAGCAGCGTTTCGCCGCCTCATCCAGCCGGAACTGCTCGAGTGACCGGGTCGCCTCGGCGACCGTGGCCTGGAGCCGCGACAGGATCCAGCGATCGGCCAGGGGGAGCGTCTTGACGTCGATCGACTCGATCGGCTGCACCGACTCCGGCAGCTGCGCGAGCACGAACCGCCCGATGTTCCACAGCTTGTTGGCGAAGTTCCGGCCGGGCGCGAAGGTGGTGTCGAGGTCGTTCGGGTCGAGGGTCAGGTCCGACCCGAGCGAAATCCCCGCGATCGCGGTCCAGCGCAACGCGTCGGCCCCGAACAACCGGACGACGTCGAGCGGATCGATCCCGTTGCCGAGCGACTTCGACATCTTGCGATGCTGGGTGTCGCGCACCGTGCCGTGCAGGTAGACGGTGGCAAAAGGCCGCTTCCCGAGGAAGTGGTAGCCGGCCATGATCATCCGGGCGACCCAGAAGAACAGGATCTCGGGCGCGGTTACGAGCGTGTGGCCGGGATAGTAGCGTCTCAGATCCGGTGTCTGGTCCGGCCAGCCGAGCGTCGCGAATGGCCACAGCCAGGATGAGAACCACGTGTCGAGCACGTCCGGGTCCTGCTCCACCGTACCGCCGCATCTCCGGCAGCTCGCGGGGTCCTGACGGTCGGCCCACTGCTCGCCGCACGCGGCGCACGTGAACACGGGGATCCGATGGCCCCACCATAGCTGTCGCGAGATGTTCCAATCGCGGATGTTCTCCAACCAGTGCTCGTAGGTGGCGCCCCATCGCTCCGGGACGAGGCGGATCTCCCCCTCGTGGTAGGCTCGGAGCGCGGGCTCGGCGAGAGGCTTCATCTTCACGAACCATTGGTCGCTGAGCCGCGGCTCGACGACCGTGTCGCAGCGGTAGCAGCGACGCAGCGAGTAGCTGTGCGGCTCGATCTTCTCGAGCAGCCCGCGCTCGCGCAGCATGGCCACGATCCGCTCGCGCGCCTGGAAGCGATCCAAGCCTTCAAGCTCCTTGGGCACCCTTCCCGTTTCCCGTTCCCCGTTTCCCGTTGCTTCCCCCATCGTGCCGCCCTCGCGCATCACGAGCGGCATGTCGAGCTTGTGGCGGACGCCGATCTCGAAGTCCGCTGCGTCGTGCGCGGGGGTGACCTTCACGAACCCGGTCCCGAACAGAGGGTCCACGGCCTCGTCGGCGATGATCGGGATCGGGATATCGACGATCGGCAGCCGTGCGGTCTTCCCCACGAACGCCCGGTGCCGCGCATCGTTCGGGTTCACCGCCACCGCCGTGTCGCCGAGCATCGTTTCGGGGCGGGTGGTGGCGACCGTGAGATAAGGGAAGGGGCCGTTCTCGACCGGATAGCGGATGTAGTAGAGCTTGCCGGTTTCGGACTCCCCGGCCTCCGCCTCCTCGTCCGACAAAGCCGTGAGGCAGCGGGAGCACCAGTGGATCACCCGGTGGCCCCGGTAGATCAGCCCCTCCTCCCACAGCCGCACGAACACCTCGCGCACGGCGCGCGAGTACTCCGGATCGAGCGTGAACCGCGTGCGGCTCCAATCGCACGAACACCCGATCACCTTGAGCTGCTCGAGGATCGTGTTCCCCGTGTCGCGCACGAAGGCCCACACCCGCTCCACGAATCGCTCGCGGCCGAGGTCGAAGCGGCTCTTGCCCTCGGTCGCGATGATCCTCTCCACCACGTTCTGCGTCGCGATGCCCGCGTGGTCGGTCCCCGGGAGCCACAGCGCAGCGCGGCTCCGCATGCGCTCGAACCGGATGAGCACGTCCTGGGTCACGTTGTTGAGCCCCTGGCCCATGTGCAGCACGGCCGTCACGTTGGGTGGCGGGATGACGATGACGTACGGCTCGCGCCGCGGGTCTGGGTTGGGCGCGAACGCGCCCCGATCGACCCAGCGGCGGTAGAGTCCGCGCTCGACGTCCTGCGGAGCGTACTGGGGCGGGAGCTCGAAATCGGCCATTCCTTATAATAAGGCGGCGGTAGAGGACGGTAGAGGACGGTGGAAGACGGTAGAGGTTGGCGCGCGAGACCAGCCTCTACCGCCCTCTACCGTCTTCTACCGCCTTCTACCGTCTGTCCTCCCCTGCGGCAAGTTGCTAGAATATCCACGCATGGCCGACGAATCAGACGTCTTGCCCGCCAGTCGCATTGTCCGCTGGATCGCAGTGGGCGCGCTGATCGCGTTCGCCCTCGCGCTCTACTTCCGGGACGGCCGCCGTCTCCCGCCGCTCGCGCCACAGGCTGGTAGGCAGATCGGAGTCCGGGTCCTCACCCCCTGGCCCCGTCTCCCTGCGGGAGTCCTCACCCCCTGTCCCCCTCTCCGTTCCGGAGAGGGGGGACGTCATGAGTTCCCCCTCTCCCGAAGAGCCTG
>DATDFP010000411.1:0-9002 GCA_036522535.1 Gemmatimonadales bacterium | reverse complement strand
CAGAGAACGCCGAGAGCGCGGAGATTCTTCGTGGTATCATGGGCGGCCATGAATTGCTCCGTGTTCTCTGCGATCTCTGCGGTGAGTACCTGAAGATCGCTCCGCCCCACGGTAATCGGGCCTACATCCGCGTCGCGGCATCGATCGCGATGGCCGAATTGGGGTCGAGGTGGAGATGGATCGCGCCGCTCGAGTCCACGACCACGGAGGTGCCGGCGCACGACGCGCCCGCGCGGCCGCCGGTCAGGATGTCACAGTAGGTACCCGGCGGCATGCCCGTCGTAATCGTGGTGTCCACCGCGACGCTCTCCCGGCTGATGGCCACGAAGCCCTGACGCCCGCGTGAGAAGGCGATCGCGTTCGAGCCGTCGTCCCACCAGTGGTTCTGGTCGGTGCCCCGGACGACCTTCCGGAACGCGACCATGCCCAGAATGTACGGGTCGCGGTGCTCGCACACCCACTGGCCGATGGTCGCCGTCTCGAGGCTCGAGGCGCAGGTCACGTCATTGGTGTTCCCGTCGGCGTCGGACGGCGGACCGATGGAGTTGCCCGCCGGACAGTCGAATGCGTAGCTCGAAAGGATCGAGGGGTAGCCGTAGGGCTGCGCCAGCATCCACACGTTCGCGACCCGGAAGACGTTGCCGTCGCGATAGCTGATCCCGCACTGGTGCTGGGTGTCGTGGTTCTGCAGGAAGACCACCGCCTTGTCCGACGGCATCAGGCCCCACGCCGACTGCGAAAACTGGTTTCCCGGGGCCCCGTTGGGGTTGAGCTGGGAGATGTGCTGCCCTCCCAGAGCTCGGAACTTGTCGCCGACGCCGACGAACGTGAACTCGGTGATGTCCGCCGCGCCGCCGGAACGATACGCTTCGCCGAAGTAGTCGCGGGGAGAGAGCGCCTCGCCCGACGCGCCGCTCACCTCGAGGAAGTAGTACGGAATCGGCCGTCCCTCCGCGGTCATCGTGGAGTCCACGATCGCGAGGATGTCGTCGAGCTCTACCTGCTGGATGTGCTTCGCCGCGTCGATGCGGAAGCCGGCGACGCCGAGGCGCGCGAGCATGATCAGGTAGTTGGCGATCTTTTGCCGGACCGACGGCAGGCCGGTATGGAGATCGGGCAGTGAGAACAGCTCGCAGTCCTGCACATTTGCCGCATCCTGGTAGTTCGTGACCGTGCAGGGCGGGTGGAAGTCGGCCGGCGTGTAGAGTCCCGGGTAATCGTACTTCGTGTAGGCCGTGCCGTTGCTGCCGACGCCCGGGCTCGGATAGTTGGTCATGTGATTGATGACCGCATCTACGTAGATGCCGACTCCCGCCGCCGCGCACCGCTGCACCATGTCCACGAACTCGGGTGCGGTGCCCGAGCGGCTGCGCGCGATGCTGTAGCTCACCGGCTGATAGCGCTCGCTCCAGGGGTAGGCGGGCACTTCGCTGTGCTCCTCGGGAGGCGAGACCTGTACTGCCGTGAATCCCGCCGGCCCGAGGACCTGCTCGCACTCGTTCGCGATGTCCGTCCACTTCCATTCGAAGAGGTGGACGAACACGTCGCCCGCCGCCATGTGGCCGCTCGGGCGGTAGGCCTGGGCGAGCGCCGGGCGCTCCGCCGGGGGTTGACCCGTGATGGTCGGGGAGGTGGAGCTGGGGCACGCCGGGACGGCGAGCGCGAGTCCGGCGGCGGCGATACGAAGTACGAGCGACACGACTCAGGTCCTGGGCTCAGTGCGACGCGTGGCTCCGCCGCCGGGGCGGCGGAGCCGGGGCGCGCGGGACGTCACGGGAGCGGCGCGATCAGTAGCCCGGATTCTGAGTCAGGTTCGGGTTGGCGATCAGCTCGTTCGCCGGGAGCGGATACAGATCCCGGGTCGAGGCGGTCGCTATACCGGCCGAGTTCGTGCCGTGCGGGTCCTCGCCCTTCCACGCCCACAGGTACGCGCCCCCCGTGAACAGGCCGTAGCGGATCAGATCAGTTCGGCGGTGGGCTTCCCACAAGAGCTCACGCCCCCGCTCGGCCAGGATGAAGGGGAGCGTGAGCTCGGCGTCGGTGATGTCGCCGCTCGTGCTTCCGTACGCTCGCTCCCGCAGCAGGTTCACGTAGGTCAGTGCCTGTGCCCGGCTGCCGCCGCCGCCGCGCAGCTGGGCCTCGGCGTAGATCAGGTATGCCTCGCCGAGTCGGAACACCGGGAAGTCGGTGTCGACGAAGACCCGATTCGATCCCGAATCCCCGAGCGACGTCCTGTTCGTGAACTTCGGTGCGGCGATCCCGCGGCTGAAGCTGGCGATCGTGTCGACCACGACCGACTGGCCGCTCGTATAGAAGCTGGAGGCCCGCCCGTCCCCGCTTCCGAAGAACGCGTAGGCCTCGGGCTTCAGACGCAGCCCGTACCAGCCGCCGTCGATGCCGTAGTTTCGTGCGTTCATCGACCCGCCGACCGAGGCGTGAACCAGAAAGGTTACGCCGCCATATGTTTGCGTGTGCACGCCATCCTGCGTGATGGCGAAGATGATTTCGGGCGACGTGTTGTTGTCGGCCATGAACAAATGCTGATAGTTGGGATCCAGCATGTACGTGGAGCCGATGACAGCCTGGGCCGCGGTCAGGGCGCCGGCCCAGTTCGCGGTGCCAGTGTAGACGCTGTCGTTCAAGTAGAGCTCGGCCAGCAGCATGTCCGCCGCCGGACCGGTGGCGCGGCCGTACGTCGCCGCGCCGGGGGCCGGCAGCTGCCCCTTGATGGCGTTCAGCTCGCTCACGACGTAGTTGAAGATGTCCACGCGCGTGCTCTGCTTCGGCGCCGTGGCGCCGATGGCGTCGTTCTCGGTCACGAGCGGGATGCTCCCGAAGAGATCGATCCCGTGCCAGTAGGAGAGGGCGCGTAGAAACCGCGCCTCGGCGCGGTACTGCTGGATCTGGGCCCGCAGCTGGGAACCCACGCCCCGCGCCGTCAGCTTGTCATCCGTGGTCTGGCGCAGGAACTCGTTCGCCATGCCGACCTGGAAGAAGATCCGGTAATACATCGCCACCACCATCGCGCTCGACGCCGTCCAGGTCTGCGTATTCATCTCGGGGAGGCCGATATCGTTCCAGGCGATCACGGCCTCGTCCGTGGGCAGCTCCTCCGTCTCCCAGTAGAGACGTAGATATTGCGAGAAACCCTCGTCGATCCCGGAAATGTCGGGTTGTCCGGCCGGGCCCGCCTGTCCGCTCAGCGCCAGGCCCGCGTAGATCTTCGCGAGGAACGTTTGATAGGAGGCCGGATCATCAAAGAAGTTTGCGCCGGTGACGGTGCTCTTTGGCGCCACGGTCGGGTCGGTGCAGCCGGCCGTGCCGAGGACCAGAAGCGCGGCGGCGGTTCGGAGCGCCTTCCACCGGCTGGTGTTCATGCCTCTGCTCCGTCCGTGAGTCGTATCCATGGTCGTGACCTCAGAACTGGACGTTCAACCCGCTCGTGAGTATGCGCGAGCGCGGATAGATGTTGTTGTCGATGCCGTTCAACCCGGCCGTCGGATCGACGCCGCTGTACCCCGTGATCGTGAACACGCTCTGCGCGCTGGCGAAGAGGCGCACCTGTCGGCCTTCCCACGGGAACGTGTAGCCCACCGTGACGTTGTCCATCCGCAAGAACGACCCACTCTCGACATAGTAGTCCGACAGGTAGTGCGGTTGTACGAAACCGGTCTGCAGGACGGACGTGCTGAGGTTGTAGGGCGCGCTGCGCGTCAGCTCTTGGTAGTCCCCGAGATTGGATGCGATGTTGTTATACACGTAGTTGCCCAGCCATGCCCGCAGCGTGAAGCTCAGGTCGAAGTGGCGGTAGGCCATGGATGAGCTGAAGCCCAACATCCAATGCGGCGCAGGGTCGTGGTAGGCCCGGAGGCTGGCCGCGTCGCAGGCCGAGGCGATGGTGTCGGCCAGGCTCACGTACTTGCCCTCGACGGGCTTTCCGTTCTGGTATTGCTGCTGGCACACGAAGAAGGAGTTGATCGGCTGCCCCGGCTCGAGGACCTGGATCTTGGTCCCCACGCCGCCCGCGACGTCGCCGACGAGGATCTGGCTTGCGGCGACGGCGTTCGGGTTGATGCTCAAGAGCTCGTTGGTGTTGTGGGCGGCGTTGAAGCCGGCGGTCCAGGAAAGGCCGCCCGGGCCCCCGTCCAGGAGACGGGCGCTCAGGTCCAGCTCGAAACCGGTGTTCTTCATCGTGCCGATGTTCGTGGTGACGTAGTTCGACAGGTTCGAGCCGGCTGCGACCGGCACCGTAAAGATCAGGTTGTCGGTGTGCTTGGTGTACCAGTCAATGGCGCCGCTGAAGCGCCCGCTCAGGACGCCGTAGTCGAGGCCGACATCCCAGGTCCCGGTGGACTCCCACCTGATGTTCGGATCCACCGCGCTGGGCCGGAACGGGCAGACGAACTGGCTCCCGAACTGCACTTGGGCCTTGGCATTGCATCCCTGGTAGGTCGAGAACTGCAGGTAGTCCCCGAACGCCTGGTTCCCGGTCTTTCCCCACGACGCCCGCAGCTTCAGGTCCGAGATCGCCGAGGCGCCGCTCATGAACGGCTCCCGCGAAATCCGCCATCCGACCGACACCGCGGGGAAATTGCCCCATAGGTTCCCCGGCCCAAAGCGCGAGGAGCCGTCGCGCCGGATGCTGAACGACGCCAGGTAGCGATCGCCGATGTTGTACTCGGCCCTCCCGAAGAAGGAGATCAGCTTGCTCTCGGTGACGGTGTCGACGGGGACGGGTGGAATGCCGGTCTGAGGAATGCCGTTGTCGGCCAGGAGGTTGCTCTCGAGCTGAACGGCGGAGATCGACGACCACTCGGCATGCGACCGCGAGTATGAATAGCCGCCGGTCAGGTCGAAGGTGCCGGGCCCGAGGTCCAACGGCGGCCGGTAGTCGAGGTAGGTCTCGAGCACCGTGTTCACCTGGCTGGGCGTCGTGCGATAAAAGCTGCCGTCGGTGCCGTTCTTGGTCTCGAAGTGGATGTTGTTCGGGTAGAAGGTCACACGATTCACGTCGGTGACGTCGTAGCCGAGATTGACCGTGCCCGTCAATCCTCGGAGAGGCTGAAAGGAGGAGAAGTCGTACTTCGCCTGCACGTTGCCCACGCTGCGGTATGTCGTGCCGTGGTCCGTGGCGAGATTCAAGATCTCCAGCGGGTTGTCTGCGGACGTCAGCGGGTTCCCCGCGGCCCAGTTGGCGTAGCCCGTGGCGCTCGTCGAATCGTAGACCGGCTGCGTCGGCCCCATCTGGGCGGCGTTGTAGAGGACGCCGTTGGGCGTGAAGCGGTCGAAGGTGCGGGAGCCCTTCAGGTTGGCGCGCAAGTCCAGGTGGTCATTATAGAGGCGCTGGTTGTAGCTCACGCCTAAGGAGATGCGTTCCGCGGTAGTGCCCTGGAGGATGCCGTCCTGGTTCGAGTAGCCGAGCGACAACCGGTAGCCGTTCGTCGTGCCCGCGCCCGAGAGCACGACGTCGTGCCGCTGCCCCATCGCGGTGCGGTCCACCAGGTCGAACCAGTTGGTGTTCGCGTTGAGCAGCAGGCTATCGTTCTTCGGGAAGTATGTGTGCACCGCGTCCCGGAACTGCGCCGCGTTCAGCATCGAGGGCAGTCTCGTGACCGATGCGGCTGACACGCTGCCGCTGTACTCGACCCGCGGTCTCCCCAGCCCCGATTTCGTGGTGATCAGGACCACGCCGTTGGAGGCGTTCGCCCCGTAGATCGCGGCGGCCGACGCGTCCTTGAGCACCGTGATGCTCTCGATGTCCCCGGGATTCAGGAAGTTGAGGGGATCGCGCTCGCGGCCGGTGGAGATACCCCCGCCCGAGCCGGTGCCCAGCGGCACGCCGTCCACGACGTAGAGCGGCTCGCTGCCGGCGTTCACCGACGCTTGACCGCGAACTCGGATCGAGAGGCCACCCCCCGGCTCGTTGTTGTCCACGACTTGCACGCCTGCGACCTTGTTCTCGATCAGCAGCTGCGGGCTGACGATCGTGCCGGTGTTGAAGTCCTTGGACGAGACCTGCGTGACGGCGCCGGTGATGTTGCCCGCGCGCTGCTCCCCATAACCGACGACCACGACCTCCGACAGGCGTACGGCCCGGGCCGCCAGGGCGAGATCGACGACGACCGTGTCGCCTCCCACGACGGTGACCGCTTGCGCCGCCGGCGCGTACCCGATCATCCTCGCCCGCACTGAGTCCGTGCCCGCGGGTACTCCCGTGATGACGTAACGACCGTCCGCCTGGGTCAGCGCGCCGCGGCTTCCGACCGAGACTGCCGCCCCCGAGAGCGGTTGGCGCGTCGCGTCGTCGCTGACGCGTCCGCGGATGGTGCCAGTGCGCTGCTGCGCGCCAAGCGGCGCCATCCACAGCAGCGCCAGGAGCGCACCGCTGACGTACCGTAGTCGTTTCATAGGCGTCCTCTCGAGTTCTAGGGGCCAAAAGCGGTCGCCGACAACCGGGCTGCCCTGCGAGACTCCGTCTCGCTTGGGAACGATGACCTCGGGCTCAACAGGACGTTCACATACAGCCCGGGAGCGCTGGTGTCAACTTCGCGCTTCCTTTGCCGCCCGCACGGTGTTGCAGTGGATCTCCACGGTGTCGTCCGCGCTCAGCGCGTAGCCCCCGGCGAGCGAGACCGCTACCGCGACGCCCGCGTTCCTCGCACGCTCAAAGACCACCTCGTCCCGCCGGCGCAACCCCTCGAGCGTGAGTCCCAGACCGCCGAGCTGGTCGAACCGGTATGGATCCGCTCCCGCCAGATAGAACACGAGCTCGGGACGGTGCCGGGCGAGGATCTCCGGCAGGCGTTGCTCGAGGAGCGCCAGATACTCGGCGTCTCCGGTTCCATCCTCCAACCCGATGTCCAGGTCGCTCGGCGGCTTCCACACCGGGTAGTTGTGCTCCTGGTGCATCGAGAAGGTGAAGACATCGGGATCGCCCTGGAAAATCGCGGCCGTCCCGTTGCCGTGATGCACGTCCAGATCGACGACCGCCGCCCGCCGCATGAGGCCCTCCCGTTGGAGCGCCCGAATCGCGATCGCCACGTCGTTGATGAGACAGAACCCCTCGCCATGATCGGGGAAGGCATGATGAAAGCCGCCCCCCAGGTGCACCGCGATCCGTCGCTCCGGCCCCAGGGCCAGCCGCCCGGCGAGCGTCGATCCACCCGCGCAGATCCACGCGGCTTCGCGCAACGCCGGTGAGAACGGGACCTCGAGCACGAGCTCGTCCTCGCGCGTCAGGGTTCCCGTTTTGATCTTGTGGAGATAGTCGGCCGTGTGGACCAGAGCCACGTCCTCGTCGGAAGCCGGCTCGGGCTCGACGAGATCGGGGCCTGAGATGATGCCTTCCGCGAGCAGCCGGTCTCGCACGAGGCGGTACTTCTGGGTCGGAAACACGTGCGGTCCGATGTCGACCTCGTAGGCGCGGTGCCAGACGATCGGGAGGAGCATGGTTGAGAACCTATAGGCAGCGGGGTGGATCCGACCCAACAACGACCAAGGAGTGTGCCACGAATGAGGACCCCAAGGGGGTGAGGACCCAACAAGGAGGTGAGGACGCAACTACGACCAAGGAGTGTAGCCCGAGAGAAAGGGCCTACGTCGCGAAGGCTTCTTCGGCGCCCACCGGAGTCTCCCTACCCCGTGCTCTGCAGCCCCTGCGCGATTCCCCGCACGGTGGCGAGCAGCGCGGCGAGCAGCTCGTCGTCCGGCCGCCCCGCCGCGCGCCATCGCTCGAGGAGATCCACCTGGAGCAGGCTGATCGGGTCCACGTAGGGGTTGCGCAGGCGAATCGAGCGCTGCAGCACCGGGTCTTCGTCGAGCAGCGCGCTCGTGCCCTTGAGCCGCAGCGCGATGGACGCCGTGCGGTCGAACTCGGCTTGAATCGCGGGGAAAAACACCTGCCCGAGTGATCCCGCGAGACGGGCATAGCGCGCGGCGATGCCCAGGTCCGCTTCGGCCAGGACAAACTCCACGTCGTCCACCAGGGCCTTGAGGAACGGCCAATCCCGCAGCATCTCGGCGACCACCTCGTCACCGTGGCGCCGCAAGGCGCCTTCCAGCGCCGTGCCCAGGCCGAACCAGCCCGGGAGCATGTGACGGCTCTGCGTCCAGGCGAACACCCACGGGATCGCGCGGAGCTGGGCGATGCCGCCCCCCTCTCCCGACCCCCGGCCGCGGGCCCCCCGATCCGGTCCGGAGCGGGACGGGGGCCGCGAACCGATGGGCATACGCTCGATCACGTCGATCGGCGTCGCCAGCCGGAAGTATTGATGGAACTGCGGATCGTCGTAAACCAATGCGCGGTAGGCCGCGCGGCTCGTGGCGGCGATCTCCTCCATGATCGCGTGCCACCGCGCTGTCCGCGCGTCCGTCGTGGGGCGAATGGCCGTCGCGAGCGCGACCGCGCCGACGGTCTGTTCCAGCGTCCGCGTCGCGATGCCGCGCAGTCCATACTTCGCGTTGATCACTTCACCCTGCTCCGTGACCCGCAGGCGGCCCCGGACCGATCCCGGCGGCGCAGCCAGCACGGCGCGCGTGATCTTCCCGCCGCCGCGGCTCACCGTGCCACCGCGGCCGTGAAACATCGTGAGGTCGACGCCCGACGGCTCTGCCGCCGCGACCAGCGCCGCCTGAGCGCGCTGCAACGCCCAGCGCGACGCCGCGACGCCGGCGTCCTTGTTGCTGTCGGAGTACCCGAGCATCACCATCTGGCGGCGGCCGCGGCACTCGAGGTGAGCGCGATACCAGTCGTCCGCCAGGAGCGCGCGCAGCACCGTGGGGCCCACCGCGAGGTCGTCCACCGTCTCGAACAGCGGCGCGACGTCGAGCGGCAGCGCGCCGTCGGGTCCGATGAGCCCCGCCCACCGCGCAAGCAGGAGCACGCTGAGCACATCGTCCACGCCCTGAGCCATGCTCACGATGTAGGGCCCGATGGCGGGAGGGCCGTAGCGCGCCCGGCACTCTGCGATCGCCCGGAACACCGCGAGCGTCCGCTCGGCGTC
>DATDFP010000410.1:0-12993 GCA_036522535.1 Gemmatimonadales bacterium | reverse complement strand
CGCGAGAATCTGAGCCGCCTGAACGGCGAGCTCGTGAGCCTGTACGGAGTGGTGGAAGGGGCGGATGCGGCGCCCACGACGCAGGCGGTCGCCGCGGTCGGCGAGCTCGAGCAGGCCCTCGCCGCCCAGCTCGAGACCTGGCGCGCACTTCGGGAACGCGTTTTACAATTACAGCAATGATCCCTCTCGACCACCAGCCGGCCGGCTACTGGGCGACCAACCTGTACAAGGACCCTCGCAAGCGGCCCAAGGCCGACGCCCCGCTGAAAGACCTGCCGCCGCGCGCGGCCCAACGCTTCAAGAAGGCTCGCCTGGGTATCCGCAGCCTACAGCACGTCACCGAGCAGGTGGTGTTCCTGGGCACGGCCTGGAAGTGGGTGTGGATGTACGAGGTAGGCGGGCGCAAGCTCGGCTATCTGCATCCCATGGAGCGGAGCGTCAGCGCGACGTTCGTGTTGACCGAGGCGGAAGAGCGTGAGCTGGCAATGACGAACGGCCTGGCGAAGGAGTTGCGGGAGGCGATGCGTGCCGGTCCGGTGTCGGGCGGCGTGCGCTGGTGCTGGATGGAGTTGCCCGACCTCGGGGCGGCGGACGCGTTCGTCCACATCGTGCGCTTGAAGCATCATTTCCTGGCGCGGCCCGAATAGGCCACGGCATTGCCGTGCCCCGTACGGGCACGGCAATGCCGTGCCCTTGTGCGCCGTTCACCGGCAGCGGTACATTGCGGCGCCCGCAAGTCGTTCCACACACAAACGATACATTCGCCATCGAGCGCTTATTGATGACGAAGAGGGGTGGTAGGGTCGCGGCCGGGCTGGGCGTCGCTTTGGCGATCGCATTTCCCGCTGCGGCGCAAACCGGTCAGCCCGCGTCAGCCCACAACGCTCCCGTCATCGGCGACACGGGGTCCCTGAAGGGTCCCCGCCAGCCGATCTTTTTCCGCCACGACATCCACGCCGGGCAGTACGGCATTCCATGCCTTTACTGCCATGCGACGGTCACGGTCTCGAGTGAGCCCGGCATTCCCGCCGTGCAGACCTGCTTCGGATGCCATCAGCTCATCGGGGGCGGGAAGCGGCCGCTTGGCGGCGCGGCGAGCCCCGCGGTGGATTCCGCCGCCCGCGCCGCCGAAGTGGCCGAGGTCCGCAAGGTGCAAGGCGCGTGGATCGGCAAGAAACCACCGGAATGGGTCCGCGTGCACGCGGTCCCGGGCTTTGTGCACTTCCCGCACATGCGCCACATCAAGGCCCTCGGCACGGAGAGCTGCATCAACTGTCACGGGGACGTGCGGGCGATGCCGCAGGTCTACCAGGTCTCCACGCTCCGGATGGGGTGGTGCGTCAATTGCCACGTGCAGCGCCAGGTGAGCCGCGACTGCACGCTGTGCCACTACTGAGAGGCGGGCCGATGGATCGCCGACGGTTCCTCAAGGGGTTGGGCGCCACGGGGGGCGGCGCGGCCGCACTCTCGGCCTGCGGCATCGGGCCCGAGCCAACCGAGCATCTCGTTCCTTACCTGGTTCAGCCCGAGGAGCAGGTCCCGGGCATCCCGACCTGGTACGCCACCACGTGCCGCGAGTGCGCCGCCGGGTGCGGGCTGCACGCCAAGGTGCGCGAGGGACGCGTGATCAAGCTCGAGGGAAATCCCGAGTCCCCCGAGAACCAGGGCCGGCTCTGCTCCCGCGGTCAGGCGGCGCTGCAGGGGCTCTACAACCCCGACCGCGTCACCGACCCGATGGCGCGCGGCGCCGACGGCCGGTGGCAGACGCTCACGTGGGACGAGGGCGTAGCGCGGCTCGGCGCCAAAGTGAAGGAGGCGCGCGGCGGCGCCGTCTTCGTCACCGGGCTCGAGACGGGCTCGTTCGGAGAGCTGGTCGGGAGCTGGATGAAGGAAGCGGGTGGGCGGCACCTCACTTACGAACCGTTCGCGTTCGAGGCGCTGCGCGAGGGGAACCGCATCGCCTTCGGCACCTCGGCGATCCCGTGGTACGACTTTGCCGGCGCCCGCTACATCGTGTCGTTCGGAGCCGACTTCATGGAGACCTGGCTCTCCCCCGTCGGTTATCAGAACGCGTTCACCCACGCCCATGCGTTCCAGGGAGGTCGCGACACGGCGCCGGCCAGGTTCGTGTACGCCGGACCGCGGCTGTCGCTCACCGGGATGAGCGCAGACGAGTGGATGGCCGCCGCGCCGGGGACCGAGGGAATCCTGGCGCTGGCGATGGCGCACGTGATCCTGAACGAGCGGCTGGGTCCCCCCGCTGCCTCGCGCATCCCCGCCGCCGACATCGCGCGCATCCGGGAGCTCGTCGCGCCGTACGCACCGGAGCAGATCGCGGCAGCTGTGGACGTCGGGGCGAAGGCGATCCGGCGGGTCGCGCGCGAGTTCGCGGCCTCGCAGGGCGGGCTCGCGGTGGCGGGTGGCATGGCGGCGCAATATCCGAACGGCGCCGCCATCGTGGCAGCCGTGAATGTTCTGAACTACGTCGCCGGCCAGATCGGCAAGACGGTCAGGTTCGGGCCCAACCACTCGCTCGGGGGCGCGGGGTCGTTCAGTCAGATGGCCGACCTCGTTGCCGAGATGAAGGCGGGCAAGGTCGCCGTGCTGCTCGTGCACGGCGCGAACCCCGTCTACTCGCTCGGGGGCGCGTTCGCGCAGGCGCTGGGCAAGGTCGGCTACAAGGTCAGCTTCTCGACCTACCTCGATGAGACCTCCGCCGCGTCCGATCTCGTGCTCCCGGACCTGCACCCGCTCGAGCAGTGGAACGACTCGCGCCCGCGCGCCGGCGTATACGCGCTGCAGCAGCCGGTGATGCAGCCCGTGTTCCCGAACGCCCGGCACTCGGGCGACGTGCTTCTCCAGGTGGCGGGGAAGCAGGGCACGTTCAAGGATTATCTGCGGAGCCGCTGGGCCGAGCTGCACGCGCGCTTCGGCCGCGGCCAGGACTTCGAGACGTTTTGGACCGATGCGTTGCAGCGCGGCGGCATCTACCGGGAGGCGCCGGCCCAGGCGGTGCGCCTGGGGCCGGACGCGGGTCGGCTCCCCCAGCTCGCGGGCGCGGCCCTGACGGCCGGCTGGCGGAAGTCCGGCCGGCCGGTGCTGACGGTGTTCCCTTCCGTCGCGCTGCACGACGGCCGGGGCGCGAACAAGCCGTGGCTCCAGGAGTTGCCCGATCCCGTGTCGAAGATCACCTGGCACGCCTGGGTCGAGGTCCACCCCGAGACCGCCGCCGGGTGGAAGCTTGCGAGCGGGGACATCGTGCTCATCACCTCGCCGCATGGATCCGTGCGCGCGCCCGTGTGGATCACCCCCGGTGTGCGCCCCGACGTGCTCGCCGTCCCGACGGGCCAGGGGCACAACGCCTACGGCCGCTACGCCCGGGACCGGTCGTTCAACGCGTTCGAGCTGTTGGGCGACGAGCCGGAAGCCTACGGCGGGCGCGCGTTCGCGGTGGGCGTGTCGGTCGTCAAGACCGCCGACCATCGCCGCCTCGCCACGCTCGAGGGGGATGCCCGCGAGCAAGGGAGGGGCATCATCGAAGTCCTGCCGCTCGCCAAGGCTCGCGAGCTCCGGCCCGGCCAGCATCCCTTCGCCGAGCGGGAGGTACCCGCCTACACCGAACCAGCGGTGGAAGAGTGGGCGGAGGCGCAGCGCAAAAAGGCGTCGCTCGGCAACTACGCGGGCGAGCACCCACGCTGGGGGATGGCGATCGACCTCGCGAGATGCACGGGCTGTTCCGCGTGCGTCACCGCGTGCTACGCGGAGAACAACCTCGCCACGGTGGGCGAAGAGCTGATGACTCGCCGCCGGCAGATGAGCTGGTTGCGGATCGAGCGCTATTACACCGGTGGCGACGAGGGCCGGCCGGTCGGCGCCGTGGTGACGCCGATGCTGTGCCAGCAGTGCGGCAACGCGCCCTGCGAGCCGGTCTGTCCCGTCTACGCCGCCTATCACACGGCCGACGGGCTCAACGGCCAGGTCTACAACCGCTGCGTCGGCACGCGCTACTGCTCCAACAACTGCCCCTACAAGGTGCGCTACTTCAACTGGTTCAACTACGCCGAGCGGGGCGGTGAATGGGAGAGCTGGCCCGATCCGCTCAGCATGCTGCTCAACCCCGACGTGACGGTGCGCGAGAAAGGCGTGATGGAGAAGTGCACCTTCTGCGTACAGCGCATCCGCGCCGCCCAGAGCCGGGCGCGGCTCGAGGACCGGAGCGTCCAGGACGGCGAGATCACGCCCGCCTGCGCGCAGGCCTGCCCGTCCGAGGCGATCGTGTTCGGCGACCTGCACGACCGCGGCTCGCGGGTCGCCGTGCTCGCCCGGTCTCCGCGCGGCTATCACGTGCTCGAAAGCCGGAACACCAAACCCGCAATCACGTATCTCGCCCGGGTCGTGCAGGGCGAGGCTCCGGAGGCATAGCGCGATGGCTCAGGCGGTAGTGAGCGAGAAGACGCCTGTCACGCGCGTGACCTACGATTTCGTCACCAGGGCCATCACGCGGACTCTGGGCTCGCCGGGCCGGGGCTACTTCGCGCTGCTCGGCAGCGCGGTAGCGCTGCTCGGCGTCGGCATCACGTGCCTCTTGTTCTTGCTGCGCTACGGCCTCGGCCTTGCGGGCTACTCCCACCCCGTGTACTGGGCGGTATACATCACCTGCTTCGTGTTCTGGGTGGGCATCGCGCACTCGGGCACGCTGATCTCGGCGATTCTCTTTCTGTTCCGCTCGGGGTGGCGCACGGCCGTGTACCGCACGGCGGAAGCGATGACCGTGTTCGCGGTGATGACGGCGGGTCTGTTCCCGCTGATTCACATCGGCCGGCAGTGGTATTTCTACTGGCTCCTGCCGTACCCCAACGAGCGCGGCCTGTGGCCGAACTTCAAATCGCCGCTCATATGGGACGAGTTCGCGATCGGGACGTACTTCACGGTCTCGACGGTCTTCCTCATTATGGGCCTGATCCCGGACATCGCCGCGGCGCGGGACGTGGCCACGGGCTGGCGCAAGAAGCTGTACGCCTATACCGGCCTCGGCTGGCGCGGCACGAACGAGCAGTGGCGCCACTTCTCGCGCGGCTACCTCTACCTCGCCGCGCTCGCCACGCCGCTCGTGCTTTCGGTGCACAGCGTCGTGTCGTGGGACTTCGCCATGGCCATCGTCCCGGGCTGGCACGCGACGATCTTCGCCCCCTACTTCGTCGCCGGCGCCATCTATTCGGGCGTCGGCATGGTCATCACGCTGCTCGTGCCGATCCGCAAGCTGTTCCACCTCGAGGAGCTGATCACCGTCCACCACTTCGAGAACCTGGCGAAGCTGTGCCTGCTCACCGGGATGATCGTCGCCTACTCATACTGCACCGAATACTTCACGGCCTGGTTCGGCGGTCATCCGGACGAGCGCGCGGCGTTCTGGTACCGCGCCTTCGGGCCGTTCTGGTGGGCGACATGGACCATGAACATCTGTAACGCGTTCTTGCCGCAACTGCTCTGGTTCAAGAAGATCCGCACCAACATCCTGGCGCTGTTCGTCATGTCGATCTTCGTGAACATCGGCATGTGGTTCGAGCGCTACGTCATCATCGCCGTGTCGCTCGCGGGCGAGCCGTACGAGCGCTTCGCCAACGCTCCGTACGATCCGACCTGGGCCGACTGGGGGATCATGGCCGGGAGCTTCGGCTGGTTCTTCATGTGGTTCCTCCTGTTCGTGAAGAACTTCCCGGCCGTGTCGATCTCCGAGGTGAAGGAGGTGCTCCCGCCGCCCACGCGGGCGAAGGCGGTGCACGCATGAAGCTCGTGAATCCGCTCACCGCGATCTTCCACCCGCCGCCGACGCCGGGCGTGCTCGGCGTGTTCGGCCAGCTTGACGCGACCCTGGAGGCGATCGGACGGCTGCGCGGAGGCGGGCACGTCGACTTTACCGTGTATTCGCCGATCCCGCGTCACGAGATCGAGGACGCCCTCGGCCAGGCCGTGAGCCCGGTCCGCATGTTCACGTTGATCGGCGGCATCGCTGGATGCGCGATCGGCGCCTGGATCACGCTCTACATGTCGTACGACTGGCCGATCGTGCTCGGCGGCAAGCCGATCGGGTCGATCCCCCCCTACGTCGTCATCATGTTCGAGATGACGGTGTTGTTCGGCGCGCTCTCGACGATCCTCGGCATCGGGTTCAACGCGCTGTTCGCGGCCCGCCGTCTGGGCACCGTCGCCTACGACGCCCGCTTCACGAACGACAAGTTCGGGATCTTCGTCCCCTGCGCACCGGAGCGACAGGGCCAGATCGAGGCGTTGCTGCGGAGCACGGGCGCGGAGGAGGTGCGGCGTGCGTAGGCTCGCGCTCCTCGCCGCCGCCCTCGCGGCCATCACGGCCTGCGACCCGGACAACGTCGTGCACCATGTCGGCTGGTTCGCTACCATGCGCCACCAGCGCAGCATCAAGCCGTACGCGCGGCCGATCCCGCCCGTGCCGGGCACCGTTCCCGTGACCGGGGCCGAACCGGCCGTGGATCTGCGAACCGCGGACCGGCTCGTGAACCCCCGCACCCGTACATCGGAATCGATCAACCGGGGCCGCTTCGTCTACGAGACCTACTGCCTGGTGTGCCACGGCGAGAGCGGGCGCGGGGACGGTCCGATTTCCTCGGCCGCGGGGGGACCGTTCTTCGGCGTCCGCTCGCTCGTGACCGACACGGTGAGCCGGCGCTCGGACGGCTACTTCTACTCCGTGATCGTCAACGCCCAGGCGATGGGACGCGGGCTGATGCCGACCTACGGCGACAAGGTGCGGGGGAACGACCGCTGGGACCTCGTCAACTACGTGCGCACGCTCCAGGTGGAGCGGCGGAGCGGGAGAGGGGGAGGGGGAGGAGGGGGGGAGCGATGAGCGCGATGAGCGGGGCCACGGCTGTGTCGCGTGAGGAGATCGTCCAGAAGACGCGCCAGTTCCCGGCGGCCGCGTTCATGGGTTCCGGAGCTCTTGCCGCGCTCATCGGCGCGGCGGCGTTCGTGTGGGCGCTGGCAGCGGGCGGGGGCGAGGCCGCGCGCGCGTGGCAGTCGTATCACTTCAATTTCATGTTCTGGACGGGGCTCGCCCAGGGGCTCGTGGTGTTCGCCGCGACTCAGAAGCTCGCCAAGGGGCACTGGTCTGGTCTCGTGATCCGATTCGCCGAAGCCGCCGTGGGGTTCCTCGCGACCGCGCTCGTGCTCTACGTCGGGCTGTTCCTGGGCCGGTCCCATATCTTCACCTGGCTGCGCGATGCGCGGCCGGACCTGGGCCCGTGGCTCACGGAGAAGTTCTTCTTCTGGCGGAACGGGCTCATCCTCGCCGCCCTGGCATGGCTGTCGTGGCGGTTCGTGCGGCACGATATGGCGCCCGATCGGCGCGAGCTCGCGGACGGCCGCCCCGCCGAGCGCCTTGCGGGCCGAGACCAGATCGCCCGGGAGGCGGCGTTTCTCATCGTTGGTTACGCCTTCGGCTACAGCCTGCTGGCGTTCGACCTCATCATGTCGCTCGCCCACAAGTGGGTGAGCAACCTGTTCGGCGCGTTCTATTTCATGGGGAGCTTCCTGGCGGCGCTGATGGCGCTTGCGGTGCTCACGATCGCCCTGCGCCGCAGGATGAAGCTCGAGCAGTTCGTCTCCGAAAGGCAGCTTCACGACCTCGGGAAACTCTGCTTCGGGTTTACGGTGTT
The DNA here is from genome assembly GCA_036522535.1 of Gemmatimonadales bacterium. Lineage (GTDB taxonomy): Bacteria > Gemmatimonadota > Gemmatimonadetes > Gemmatimonadales > GWC2-71-9 > AG12. The sequence continues at coordinate 5,302 of DATDFP010000410.1, read as the reverse complement.
CTGGGCGTACCTCATGTGGTCGCAGTACCTCGTGATCTGGTACGGCAATCTCCCCGAGGAGACCTACTTCATCTTCTATCGGCTGATCGGGCCGTGGCGCCCGGTGGGCGTGTGGGTGTTCCTGCTCGTGTTCGTGATTCCCTTCATCGGGCTCCTCGGGGTGAAGCCGAAGCGCTATCCCCCCACGTTCCTCGCGTTCGCGCTGATCGGCCTGGTGGGGATCTGGCTCGAGCGCTATCTGGAGGTCGTGCCGTCAATCAACGGCGGCGCCGGCCCGGCGATCGGGGTTCCCGAGATCGGCGTGACCCTGCTCTTCGGCGGGCTGTTTCTTCTGTCCATGGGGTTGTTCGCTGCGCGTTATCCGATGATCTCGCCGCGGCTCGCGATGGACACGCTGGAGCGGGAGCGGCACTAAGCGGGCGCACGATCACCTGCAATGGCCCTGGCGGTCACGTGCCCAACGCGGCATATCTCGACACGTGACTATGATCGGGGAGTCGTCCGAGCTGGTCCTTGAGGCGACGAGCCGGCCCGCGCTCGGCCAGGCGCTGCGGGAGCTCGTCGCCTTTCGGGGCACTATCCTTGCTTTCGCCGAGCGGGACGTGCGGGTGAAGTACAAGCAAGCGGTGCTCGGCGTCGCCTGGGCGCTGATTCAGCCGCTCGCGTTCCTCGCGATCTTCGCGCTCTTCTTTGGCCGGCTTGCGAAGATTGGGGGCGACGGGGTGCCGTACGCCGCGTTCGCTTTGACCGCGCTCGTTCCCTGGAACTACGTTGCGACGACCGTGTCATTCGGGTCTGCGGCGTTGCTGAACGACGCGTCGCTGGTGCGCAAAGTGTACTTCCCGCGCGAGGTGCCCGTGCTCGCGGCGGCGGTGGCGGCCGTCGTGGACTTCTCTGCCGGGCTCGTCGCGTTCCTTGCCCTCGGCCCCATCCTCGGCGCGCATCTCTCCTGGACTGCATTGCTCGTGCCGCTACTCCTTCCGCTCGTCGCGGCGCCCGCGGTCGGGCTTTCTCTCGCGCTCGCTGCTCTGAACGTCTACTACCGTGACTTCCGTTACGCGCTGCCCCTCAGCATCCAGCTCTGGATGTTCGCCTCGCCCGTGGCATATCCCCTCACCAGGATCCCGGCCGAGTGGCAGCTGCTCTATGCGTTCTTGAATCCGGTCGCCGGTCCCCTCGAGGGTTTTCGGCGTGTGCTCGGGCTCGGTGTGCTTCCATCACCTGAACTGCTGGTCGCGTCACTCGTAGGCGGCGTGGTGTGGTTGTGGCTCGGCTATCGCCTCTTCAAGGCAATGGAGCCCAACTTCGCGGACGTGATCTGATGGCGTGGGCAGTCAGGTTCGAGGACGTCTCGAAGCGTTACCGCGGCGGCGGCCCGCGCTACGGCTCGCTGCGGCACGATGTGGCGCAAGGGTTCAAACGCCTCGGCCGGCTCTTCTCGAGCGACGGGACCGAGCCGCGTGGCACCCTGGCGCTCGATCAGGTGTCGTTCGAGGTCGCGCAGGGCGAGTCGTTCGCGATCATCGGGCCTAATGGCGCGGGAAAAACGACGGCCCTGAAGATCATCTCACGGATCTCCTATCCCACGTCGGGACGGGTGCGAGTGCGTGGCCGAGTGGGTGCGCTGATCGAAGTGGGCTCGGGCGTCCATCCCGAGCTCACGGCGCGCGAGAACATCTGGCTGTACGGGCAGATCCTCGGGATGGGGAAGGCCGATGTCCGCCGCCGGTTCGATGAGATCGTCGAGTTTGCAGAGCTTGGGCACGCGCTCGACACACCAGTCAAGATGTACTCGTCAGGCATGCAACTGCGGCTGGGATTCGCGGTCGCGTCGCACCTGGATCCCGAGGTCCTGGTGGTGGACGAGGCCTTGGCGGTTGGGGACGCGGGGTTTCAGGCGAAGTGCGTGGAGCGAATGACGAAGCTCGTGTCGGAGGGCCGGACGCTCCTGTTCGTGTCACACAACCTGTCGGCAGTCGAAGCCATGTGCCGGCGTGCTGTCTTCCTTCTCAATGGGCGAGTCGAGGCGTCGGCAACGGCGCGCGACGCGCTGCGTGCCTACCTCGACTGGGTGGACGATCGTGAGCGCCGGCGCAAGGGACGGGGTACCCGTATAGTTGGAAGAGGACTATGCCTGGAGCGAGTGAGCGTGCACGGCGCCGATGGAGAAGAGCGGTATGTGTTTGATAGCGGCGAACCTCTCGAGATCCGCTTCCACGTGTTTGCCGAGTGCGCGCTCTCCCGGCCGTGGTTCTCCATCGGCATCACCGACGGTCGCCCTGGGGCCCTGGTGTTGTGCTCGATGCTCGAAAAGCACGAGGGATTCGACCTGACGCCGGGCAAGCACCTGGTGACGTGCCGCCTGGCACCCCTACCGCTGGGGCCGAGAGTCTACGAGCTCTATGCGTCGGTAAGAGAGGGCACCGGCGTGGCGGATCTGCTTGACTGGAGTCCGGTTGGGGCCATCCGGGTGAGGCTTCCAGAGACCTCGGTTGGGCCCGGCGCGGTTACGACACCCTGGATTTACGGCGCTGTTCGGGTCGATCAAAATTGGTGCCTCGACGAGTGAATTCATGGTGGTTGTCTCACCATGAAGGGTGCCGAGAGAGCGACCGGTGCACACCATCGCCACCAACATCAAGTCCACCGAAGTGGTGCTCGAGCTCGCCGCGAAGCATGTGCGCCCCGTGCTGGTTGCCTCGACGTCGGAAGTCTATGGCAAGCTCGATGCGCCCAAGTTCTCCGAGGACCAGGTCCTCCTCTCGGGTCGACCAGCAAGTCCGGCTGGTGCTATGCGGCCTCCAAGATCATCGACGAGCACCTCGCGCTCGCGTACGCCCGCGAGCTCAGCCTCCCCGTGACCGTGGTGCGGATGTTCAACACCATTGGCCCACGCCAAAGTGGCCAGTACGGCATGGTGGTGCCGCGCTTCGTGCGGCAGGCCTTGCTGGGGCACCCGATCACGGTCTACGGCGACGGGCGCCAGCGCCGCTCGTTCACCTGGGTGGGGGACGTGGTGGATGCGATGATCGCGTTGATCCAGCATCCCGGCGCGATCGGCGAGGTGTTCAACGTGGGTCACACGGCCGAGATCACCATTGCTGAGCTTGCTCGGCTCGTGCAGCGGATAGCGGGAAGCAGCTCCGAAATCATGCTGGTGCCGTTCGAGCAGGCCTACGAGCCGGGCTTCGAGGACATGGCGCGGCGCCTCCCGGACATCTCCAAGCTGGAGCGCCTGATCGGGTACCGACCGTCGATGAACCTGCCCGCTATGCTCGAGCGCATCATCGTCCACTACCGGGCGGTCCTGGGAGTGCGCCCTCCGCGCTCCGCCCCGTTCGAGTCCGCCCGCGCCCCCGTCGATGGGCACCGCGAAGGGGACCTCTTTCCGCGCGCCTAGGGCCGAATCGGCTTAACCGTCTCCAGCAGTTTCCCGAGCGAGTCCGCGGTCAGGGGCCCGGAGATCTCGACTAAAAGCCTGCCCGACCGAAGGACGGCGTGGTTGCGTTCACGGACAATTTTGTCCCGAGCGCGGGGGGAGACTGCGATGCTGTCCGCCAGCCAGTGGACGCGCTTCGCGGCCGCGCGCTCGCGCGATACGTCCGGCGCCAGCGAGTCGAATCGGCCGCGTTCCTCGGCCGCATCCCTCGCGCCGGCCACCAATCCGGACATCGCCGCCGGCCGCTCCCGGAGCTCGATCACGGTCGCGGAGTCGAGCGCCTGCTCGAGCACCACGATCGTTGCTCCGATGGCGGGCTCGCGGCGCATCGAACGAATCGGCGCGTCGGGGAGCGCCACGGGATCCTGGCCCAGCAGGGCGCGGGCCGAGTCGATGGAGAACAGCGGCGTGGCCGGCGCCGGGACCGGCGGGGCCGCTGGGGGCGTGCCCTGGCTCACGGCCATTGCGCCTGGCGCCGGTGCGGCGCGCTCTGCAAGGGCGCCGACGCTCGCGACCGTATCGATGCGTGCGGCGTTCGCCCGCTCCAGAGCCGCCACGCCGCTGGGCGTGGGCGCTTGGGTAGACCGCGCACGGTGACGGCCTCGCGGCTCGACTCGAGCGCCCGCCGCTGTGTCGGCCATCGGACGTGCCGCCGGCGGCTCGCGTACGGCGGCGACGTCAGCAGGGCGGTCCGTGACGGCTTCGTCGCGACGTCCGGTCGCGGCGCCGCTGCCGAGATACATCCCGACACCCAGCGCCACCATCACCGTAGCCGCCCAGGCGAGCGGGACGCGCACCTGCGACCACAGCCGGGCGGGAGGCTTCAGGTCTCCAGCGCGGAACGGTGGGGTCGCGCGGTCCGGGGGAGCGGCCAGGCCGAGCAGCTCGTCGGCGCGGGCAATCAAAGCGCGTTCCTCCTCCAGCCGGTCGCGGCAGCCGGCGCACTCGGCCACGTGAGCCTCGAGCCCGCGTGCTTCGGCCGGCGGGAGCTCGCCGTCGAGATAGGCGTGCAGCGTGCCGTCATCCACGTGCGACATGTTCGCCTTTCCCTCCGGCCTCGAACGCTTCCACGAGCCGCCGCCGCGCCCGCGCGAGCGTGGTGCCTATGGCGCCGCGCGCGAGCCCCGTCTGAGCGGCGATCTCCTCGTACGACAACCCCGAATCCCACAACAGGAGCACCTCCCGGTCGCGGGGCGTGAGCTGCTCGAGCGCGGCCCGCACGCGAGACCGCTCGGCATCGGCGTGCACCGCCTCGTCCGGCGGCGGCGCGGTCTCAGCCGGCTCGCTCTTGAGGAGCGTGAGGTGGCGGCGCTCCCGCGCCGCGCGCCGCGCGTCATCGCGCGCCATATTGGCTGCTACCACGAACAGCCACCCCCGCGCGTTGTCCGGCCTGTGCACAAGCGCCCGGGCGAACGCCTCCTGGGCGAGGTCCTCCGCCCGCTCTGCGCTCCACACCTTGCGGTACAGAAAGCGCACGAGCGCGGCGTAGGTGGTGCGGTAGACGTCAGCCAGGTCCTCGGGCATGGGATCAAATGCGGAGGGCGGAATCGCTCCAATGCGGAATGCGGAGTGCGGAATGCGGAATGTAAGGGTGAGGTCGTGCCGCGAACGACTTCTCCTTGCAATTCCGCATTCCGAATTCCGCATTCCGCATTGGTGTCATCCCCGAAACTCTCTCACGAGCCGCTCCAGCTCGTCCCCCGCCCAGCTCTCCCGTCCGCCCGCTCCAATCTTGATGCTCACCCGCCGCCCGGCGACGAGGACCGCCGGCTCGAGCGTCGCCGGCTTCAACAGCTCCGGTAGTGCGCGGAGCAGAGCGAAATAGGCGTCACTGAACGGCGCCACCGTCACGACCTGCAGTGA
>DATDFP010000409.1:0-4331 GCA_036522535.1 Gemmatimonadales bacterium | reverse complement strand
AGGGGGTGAGGACCAAATCGAGACAGGGCGAGGGGCTGAGGACCGAATCGATACGGGGCCAAGAGGGGAGGACCAAATTGGGACGGGCCCAAGACATGGGGACCGAATCGAGACGGGGCGAGGAGTGGAGGACCGCGCGGTCGCCGGACACGCTCTGGCTTCAGAACGCGGGGCTACGGCTCGGCTTCGATCCGAGGAACGGGGCGCTTCTCGACCTCACGGACCGCGCGACCGGTCAGGAGTTCGTCCGTGCGCAGGGGAGCGAGGCGGCTCCCGGGGCCGCCACCGGGATCTGGCGGCTTGACCGGCTCGGAGCCGGCGACTCGGGGATAGGTCCGAGTGCGGCGCGCAACTTCTCATGGCACCGGCTCGCAGGCGAGCGGCCGGGGCTGGCGCTGGTCTGGCGCGACTTCGGGCTGAAGCAGGCGCCCGCGCTGCGGGTCACCGCCGCCGTCCGGCTCTTCGGGGACTCGAGCCTCTCGGAATGGCGCATCGTGGTGGACTCGCCGGGCGCAATCGCGATCGAGCAGGTGCGGTTCCCCCGGCTCGCCGGCATTCCGCGGCTCGGCGATGATGAGGAGCTGGCGGTGCCACGTTGGATGGGGGCGTTGGCGCGCAACCCGGACGCTCTGAAGATCCGTCGTCTCGAGTGGGCGTATCCGGGCACGCTCTCGCTCCAGATGCTGGCGCTGTACCGGCGGGGCGGCGGCGGTCTCTACGCCGCCGCGGACGACACGCTCGCCTACCGGAAGACGTTCGCTCTCTGGGGCGAGCCGGACGGCTCGCGCGGCTACGAGCTGGTTCACCCGGTCGAGAACCCGGCGAGCCCGCGGGCGCAGTGGACCCCGGCGTACGCCGCGCTGCTCGGCACGTTCCGGGGCGACTGGATCACGGCCGCAGAGCGCTACCGCGCCTGGGCCACGCGCCAGACTTGGGCGCGTGAGAGCCGGCTTGCCCGCGGCCTCGTCCCGGAATGGCTGCTCCGGACCGGGATGTGGATCTGGAACCGGGGCCGCTCGCCCGGCGTCGTGCCCCCGGCGCTGGCCCTTCAGGAGGCGCTCGGGCTGCCGGTCAGCATCTACTGGCACTGGTGGCACCACGGCGCGTACGACACGAGCTTCCCCGACTACCTCCCGCCGCGGGAGGGCGCGGACTCCTTCCGCGCCGCGCTCGCGGCGGCCCACGCCGCCGGCAGCCATGCCATGGTCTACATGAACCAGCGGTTGTGGTGCACGGGCACGCCAAGCTGGACTAACGAGGGCGCCGCGCGCTGGGCGGTGAAGGAGAAAGACGGCCGCGTCCGCGAGGAGGTCTACAACATCTTCGACCCGCAGCCGTGCGCCACCATGGACGTGACGACGTCGTTCTGGCGTGCCAAATACGCTGGGATCGCCGACACCCTGCTCGACGGCTACGGCGTGGACGGGATCTACATGGACCAGGCGGTCCAGTCGCTCGTTTGCTGGGACTCGACGCACGGACATCCCGTCGGCGGCGGGAACTACTGGATGGGCGGCTTCCGCGCGCTCGCGGCGGAGATCCGCGCGGCGGCCGCACCGGGGCGGTTGGTGCTCCTCGCGGGCGAGGGTGCGGGCGAGTTGTGGCTGCCGGAGCTGGACCTCATGCTCACGCTCCAGGTCAGCCAGGAGCGCTACACCGACCCGGGCAGCGGTTGGGAGCCGATCCCATTCTTCCAGGCAGTCTACCACGCCTACGGCGTGACTTACGGCAGCTACTCGTCGCTCGTCATGCCGCCCTACGACGAGCTGTGGCCCGCGCAGTTCGCGCCGCACGAGCCGCTCGAGCTCTTGGACACGCGCTTCCGCCGCCAGTTCTATCTGGAGCAGGCTCGGGCGTTCGCCTGGGGGCTCGAGCCCACGATCGCGAACTTCCGCGCCTCCGAGCTGGCGAACCGGCCGGAGGAGACCGCGTACATGATGCGCCTGGCGCGTATCCGCGCTCGGGCGCTGGAGTACCTGCTGTACGGCACGTTTCTGCGCCCACCGGAGCTGAAGGTGCCGCTGGTGGACGTGGACCTCTCCCGCGTGTCCATCTACGCGGCGCGGCGAGGGGGGCCGACCGTGTCGGCGGCGCGGTTCCCGGCGGCGATCGCCGGCGCGTGGCGCGCAAAGGACGGAGGCGTCGCGGTCGCCGTGGCGAGCATCTTGGACGAGCCCACGTCCGTCTCGTTCGACTTCGACCCGCGCGCCTACGGCTTCGCGGGCGGCGGCGAGATCGAGCAGATTGATGAGACCGGTGGCCGCCCGTTCGGCGCGTTCTCCACGCGCGTCGCGCCGGTGACACTGGAGCTGCGGGCCGGCGGGGCCGCTGTGATGGAGTTCACGCGGAATCGCCAGCGCTGAGGTAAAGCGTCGGGGCATATACCCCCAGTTTCCTCGATCGGAGGGTAGTCCAATGTCTTCCGCATGCGCCCGCGGGCTCTGTGCCACCCTGCTTGCCGCCGGCTGGCTCTCCGCCGGCGCCGCCGGCCTGCTCGCCCAGAACGCGCCCACCCTCCACGGTCGCGTAAGGGGGGCGGACGGCAAGCCGCTCGTCGCCGCCCAACTCGCGGTGCTGAACCGGGAGACCGGCCAGCAGCGCATCGCGATCACGTCGGCGGAGGGCACGTATACCATCGTCGGGCTGCCGCCCGGCGCCTACCACGTGCGGCTCACTCTGTTGGGCTACCGGGCGCAGGAGCGGGACATCGAGCTGCTGGTCGGCCAGCGGGCCTCGCTCGACTTCGAGCTCCAGGAGGCCGCCGTGACCATCGCCGGCGTCGAGGTCACGCACCAGCGTGAGCCGGCGTTCGAGGTGCAGCGCAACGACGTTTCGACGCCGGTCGTGACCAGCGAGATCCTCAACCTGCCCTTGAACACGCGCAACACGATCAACCTCGCCGCCATCGTGCCGGGCATCAAGACGTTCGCGCCCACGGCCGGCCGGTCGCTGCCCGCCGCCGGCCCGCTGCCGGACCTGCGCTTCTGGAACTTTTACCTGGACGGGGCCGAGTGGAAGAGTTTTTTCAACGGCAACCTCGTCGGGATCCCTCAGACGGGCTCGCCGCTGCCGCAGGAAGCGATGCGCGAGTTCCGCGTCCACCTGAACCCGTACGATGCCCAGTACACGAGGGGCGCGTCGTTCGTCATCAGCGCGGTGACGCAGCGCGGGACCGACGAGTTCCACGGCTCTGTCTTCGGCTATGGCCAGACCAACGCCCTCAAGGCGCTCGATCTTACGCAGCGGGAGCGTCGGACCGCGAATCCCGCCACCTTCGCGATCCCCGACTACAGCCGGGCCCAGTTCGGCTTCAACCTGCGCGGCCCGATCCGGCGCGATAAGCTGTTCTTCGCGGTGAGCTACGAGGGGCAGAGCACCGACGACGGCATCGCCGTCGTACCCGGGCGGCCGGCCTTCAACCCCGGCATCTGGGACGCCTTCGCCGGCACCTTCAAGGCGCCGACCAAGAATCACACCGCGGTGGTGCGGCTCACGGCGCCACGCGGCGCTGCGCACACGGTCGACGCGACCTGGGCCACCCGCTATTACAACAGTGACACGGACTTCGGCAATGCAACGAGCTTCGGCGCGATCGGCGCGCATAACGCCGGTATCAAGGCCAAGTATTGGATCCACAGCGTTCAGCTCCGGGACACGTACACGCCCACCGCGTCGTTCTTGAACGAGCTCTCGTTGAACGTGCTGTCTTGGAGCCATAACGAGTCACCGCTCGAGCCCGGGGTCACCCGGCGGTACCCCAGCATCCAATTCGGCACAGCGGGCTTCCCGCTCGTGCTCAAGGAAACGCACGTCCGGCTGATCGACCGTGTCACCCATACGCTCGGCGACGGCCGCCACATTCTGACAGGAGGCCTGGAACTGGCCCGCGTCCGCACCAACAGCTGGCTTCCCAGCAATCGCGACGGCTTCTTCCAGTTTCCCACGGACACGAGCACGCTTCCCAATCTCGGTCGCATCGGCGTCGGCTTCTACGACCCGAGCTCGGCGGAGGACGCCCGCGCCATCACCCATGGCTGGAGTGTGGGCGCGTACGTGCAGGACCAATGGCAGACGCTCCGCACCCTCCAGCTCACGCTGGGTCTCCGCTACGACGCTGAGATCAACACGCTCGACAACGGTTTCACCGTCCCCTGGGCGAGCGACCCTCAGCTCCGGGCGATCCCGCTCCTCCAGAACTTCCTGAACACGGGCCACCGCAAGAACGACCTGAACAATATCGGCCCGCGCCTCGCCTTCTCTTGGGACGTGTTCGACAGCCATCGCACCTTCCTGCGCGGCGGCGCCGGGATCATGTACGACCGGATCACCAC
>DATDFP010000408.1:0-10317 GCA_036522535.1 Gemmatimonadales bacterium | reverse complement strand
CACGCCGCACCAACGCGCCCTCTGGAACCCACCGACGCCGTGCCAATAGTCAAGGCACTCCTGGGACGCCACACTAGATCAACGCCAACTTGGTACCGACTCGCTTGAACGCCTGGAGCGCGAAGTCGAGGTCGTCGCGAGTGTGAGCGGCCGAGAGCTGGCAACGAACCCGGGCCTGCCCCTGTGGGACCACCGGGTAGCCGAATCCGGTGACGAAGACCCCCTCGCGCAGTAGCATGTCGCTCATCTGCATCGCTTTCGCGGTTTCGCCCAAGATGACGGGCACGATCGGCGTCTCCCCGGCGAGGGGCCTGAACCCGAGGGCGGCAAGCTGCTCACGGAAGTAGCGCGCGTTTTGGCGCAGCCGCTCGACGAGCTCCGGGTGCGCCTCGAGATGACGGATCGCTGCGAGGGCGCTTCCGGCCACCGTGGGAGGGAGGGCGTTGCTGAAGAGCTGGGGACGGGAGCGCTGGGTGAGGTAGTCGGTGAGCGCCTCCGGGCCCGCCGTGAACCCACCCGCGGCGCCTCCGAGTGCCTTGCCGAGGGTGGACGTGATGATGTCCACCTGACCCAGCATGCCGTAGTGCTCGGCGGTGCCGCGCCCGGTTTGCCCCAGGACGCCGGTGGCGTGGGAGTCATCGACCGCCACGACGGCGTCGTACCGCAGTGCGAGCGCCACGATGTCGGGCAGCCTCGCAATGTCGCCCTCCATCGAAAACACACCGTCGGTGAAGATCAGCCTGAGCCGCGCGTCCCCCGCCGCCTTGAGCCGGTCCTCCAGGTCCGCCATGTCGGCGTGCTTGTAAACCGCGGTCTGGCATCTCGTGATGGTCTTCGCGAGACGGATCGAGTCGATGATCGAGGCATGGTTCAGCTGGTCGGAGATCACGATATCGTGCTCGCCGACGAGCGTGGGGCACAGCCCCTCGTTCGCGTTCCAGCAGCTCGCGTACGTGAGGGAGGTTTCGCAGCCCACCAGATGGGCGAGCGCCTGTTCCAGCTCGCGGTGGATGGTGAACGTCCCGCAAATGAAACGCACCGACGCCGTGCCGGCGCCGAACCGGTCGAGGGCGCGCTTGCCGGCCGCGATCACCTCCGGGACGCTGCAGAGGCCGAGGTAGTTGTTCGAGGACAAGATCACGACCTCGCCGCGCTCTTCCATCTGGACGCGGCTGTCCTGCGGGGAGGCGAGGTAGTTGAGGCGCTTGTAGACGCCGTCGCGCTTGAACTGGTCGAGCTCGGCGTCGAGCCGTGTTCGCAAGCTCATGCGATCTCCAGGATGATCTTCCCCGCGCCCCCCGAGCGGATCGCAGCGAGGGCCTCGTCGATTCGGGCGAGCGGGAACTGGTGCGTGATGACGGGCCGCGGGTCGAGGAGTCCCGACGTCAGGTAGCGGCGCATGTGGTCCCAGGTCTCGTACATTTTCCGGCCGATGACGCCGTACACGGTGATGCCCTTGAAGATGATCTCGCTCGCGAAGTCCACCGGCACGGCGTCCTTGGGAATGCCGAGCAGCTGGACGCGACCGCCCATCCGCACGGCGGCGAATGCCTGGTGCAGGGCGGAGGGCACGCCGGACATCTCGCACACGACGTCCGCGCCCTCGCCGCCCGTCGCCTGGAGGACCGCGCGCACCACGTCGTCCTCGGCAGCGTTGATGGTCAGGTGCGCGCCCATCCGGGCGGCGAGCTCGAGCCGCCTGGCGTTCACGTCCGACGCGATGACCTTCGCGGCGCCGGCGGCGCGCGCGACGCCGACGGCGAAGCACCCGATCGGCCCGCACCCCGCGATGAATACCGTGCTCCCCGGGATGTCCGCGGTCAGGACCGTGTGGAACGCGTTCCCGATGGGGTCCATGATCGCCCCCACGGTGGTGGGGATGCCGTTCAGGGGCAGCACGTTGCTGGCGGGCATCGTGATGTACTGCGCGAACGCCCCGTCCCGGTCCACGCCGATGATGCGGGTGTTGCGGCAGATGTGCCCGTTACCGGTGCGGCACTGGAGGCAATGCCCGCACACAATGTGTCCCTCGGCGGTGACGAGTTGTCCGACCTTCAGGTCCGCGACCGCCTCGACCCCGTCACCCACCGCGGCGATCTCGCCCGCGAACTCGTGCCCCACGACCAGCGGCGGCTTGATCCGGTGCTGCGCCCAGTCGTCCCAATCGGCGATGTGCAGATCAGTGCCGCACACGCCGGCGTGGCGCACGGCGATCAGGACCTCCCCGGGCGCCGCCGTCGGCTTGGGAACGGTCGTGACCTTCAGACCGGGGGCGGGTTTGTCCTTGACGACTGCTTGCACGATGGCGCGGGATGCGTCAGAAGATGGACCGCGTGAAGCCCCCGTCCACCTGGAGCACCGCGCCGGTAATGTAGCTGGCCCGCTCGGACGCGAGGAACGCGACGGCCGCGGCGAGCTCGTCGGTGCGGCCCATCCGGGCCATCGGGATGCCCTCGACCATCTCTCGCATCACGTCCTCCGGCGTGCGCTGCTCCCGCTTGGCGCGGGTGTCCGTCAGCTCGGCGATGCGCTCGGTCGCGATGAATCCCGGACACACCACGTTCACCGTGATGCCGTCCGGGGCGACCTCGTCGGCGAGGGACTTGGCGAATCCCAGGACGCCCGCGCGCGCCGTCGTGGACAGGATGAGCCCGGGGATCGGCTGCTTGGCGGCGACGGATGCGAGACAGACGATCCTGCCCCACTGGAGCTTCCTCATGATCGGGACGGCGGCGCACGACAGGTGCACTGCGGAGAGCAGGTTCAGCTCGACCGCCTGCCGGAACGCCGCGCCGGTCTGATGGCTGAACGGAGCCGCCGGCGGGCCGCTCGCGTTGCAGAAGAGAATGTCGAGACGGCCGAGCTCGCGGTTGACGCTATCTACGAGGCCCTGGGCCTGCGCCGGCACGCCGACGTCGGCCACGAACGGCAACACGGTCTGGCCGGCTTCCGAGCTGAGCTGCGCCGCCGCGCGCTTGACTGCGTCGTCGTGCCGGCCGTTTACCGCGACGCGGGCGCCCTCCTGCGCGAGCACCTTCGCCACGGCGCGACCGAGCCCCTGGGTGCTGCCGCACACCAGGGCGACACGGCGGGCGAGGCCGAGATCCATAGAGGTGGGAAATCTAGAGGCACAGAGGCTAAGTGGCTAAGGGGCTAAGAGGCTAAGGGGCTAAGAGGCTAAGGGGCTAAGAGGCACAGTGCCCCCGTGCCCCTTAGCCTCTTAGCCACTTAGCCTCTTAGCCTCTAGCCGTTCGACCCGCACCGCGCAGCACTTCAGCTCGGCCATCTTCGCGTATGGGTCGAGCACGGGGTTGGTGAGCAGATTCGCCGCCGCTTCGCGGAAGTGGAACGGAACGAACACCTGGCCGCGCGCCACGCGGTCCGAGATGCGACACGAGATGACGAGGGAGTTGCGGCGCGACGTAACGCGCGCGAGGTCCCCGTCGGCGAGCCCCAGGTCTCGTGCGTCGGCCGGGTGGATCTCTACGATGGGCGTAGGCTCGCGCCGGTCGAGTCCGGAGGCGCGGCGGGTCATCGTCCCGGTGTGCCAGTGGTACAGCTGCCGGCCGGTGTTCATCACGAACGGGTATTCCTGGTCCGGCAACTCGACCGGCGGCGCGTACTCCACCGGCACGAACAACCCCCGCCCGTCGGTGGTGGGGAACCGGTCCTGGAACAGAAATGCCGTGCCGGGGTGCTCCGGCGTGGGGACCGGGTACTGCAGGCCCGCGCCCTTGAGCCGCTCGTAGGTCACACCCCTCCAGGACGGCGTCACCCCTACGATTTCGCGCATCACGTCTTCCGCCGTACGGTGGGGAGTCTTCAAGCCGAGCCTGTTCGAGAGGTCGATCAGGATTTCCAGGTCACCCCGCGCTTGGCCGGGCGGGTCCACCGCCTTGCGCGCGAGCTGGATGCGGCGCTCGGTGTTCACGAATGTGCCGGTCTTCTCGGCGAAGCTCGAACCGGGCAGCACCACGTCGGCGTAGCGCGCCGTCTCGGTGAGGAACAGATCCTGGACGGCGAGGAACTCGAGCTCGCGGAACCAGTGCTCGGCGTGGGCGATGTCGGGGTCGGAGATGATGGGGTTCTCGCCCATGATGTACATCCCGCGCACCCCGCTCTCTTCCTTCACGATCTCCGTCACCATGAGCCCTTCCGCGAGGGAGAGGGACTCCTCGGGGACGCCCCACACCTTCGCGTACTCGGCTCGGTGCTCCGGCTCCGTCACGGAGCGGTAATCGGTGTAGACGAACGGGATCGCTCCGACGTCCGAGGCGCCCTGCACGTTGTTCTGCCCACGCACCGGCATCATCGCTGCTCCCCAGCGGCCGATCATGCCGCAGGCGAGCATCAGGTTGAGCAGCGATGTGACGAGGTCGGTCCCGTTGGCGTGCTGAGTGAGCCCCATCGCCCACAGCGTGCTCGTGTTCGGCCCCAACGCGTAGAGCTCCGCGGCCCGCTCGATCTTCTCCGCGGGAACGCCCGTGATCTTCGCCGCCACCTCGGGCGTCATCGCCTTGACCGACTCGCGGACCCGCTCGAAGCCCCGGGTGCGCTCGGCGATGAAGGTCCGGTCTTCCAGACGCCGGGCGAGAATGTGGCTCAGCATCGCGTTGAACAGCGCCACGTCGGTGCCGGGCTGCATCTGCAGGTGGACGTCCGCCCGCCCCGCGAGCTCGGTCCTGCGCGGGTCGGCGACGATGAGCCTGGCGCCACGCTCGTGCGCGCGCTTGATCGCCGCGCCGAACACCGGGTGCGACTCGGTGGTGTTGGCGCCCGCGATGAAGATGACGTCCGCCGCGTGCTCCACCTCGCGCATCGACCCCGAGGCGGCAGAGGTGTTGAGCGCCCGCTGCATCGCCGCCACCGACGTCGAGTGGCACAGGCGCGTGCAGTGATCCACGTTGTTGGTGCCCAGCGCCCCGCGGAACATCCGCATCAGGAGATAGTTCTCCTCGTTCGAGCACTTCGCCGACGAGAAGCAGGCCAGCGCGTCGCCGCCGCGCTCGCGCTTGATGCGCGACAATTCCTGCGCCACGAGCTCCGTCGCCTCGTCCCAGCTCGCCTCTCGGAACGGCTCATACCACGACGCAGGCGTCGCCACGCGATCGCGGACGTCCATGTCCAGCCGCGCGAGCAGGGACAGCTCCCGCACCGACTTGCCGACCGACCGGGGAGGGCCCGCCGGCTTCCGGCTCTGGCCCTCGCCCTGGATCGTCTCCCAGGGACCGGCGCGGCGCGGCTCGCCACTGGGCCCGCGCCACACCCAGCGACCGCCCTCCCGCAGCCAACCCTTGCGGATCAGCGGCTTGGTGAGACGGTCGCGGTGCTGAGGGAAGTCGTAGCCGAAGCGCCCCTTCACGCAGGTCGAGCCCTGATTGGGCGTGTCGAGCTCGATGTCGGGGGATGTGACGCGGAGGACCGTGCTATCCGCCACGTGCAGGTCCACCTGACACCCGACGCCGCAGTAGGGGCAGACGGATCGGACCACTCTATCAGGGTGGCGGATTTTCTCGGGGGCGAAGCGCTCCTTCGGCATCACCTCGAAGATTGCGCCGGTGGGACAAACCCGGACGCACTCTCCGCACCACGTACAGCCGGCCTTGTCCGGATCCCCGTCGGCACCGACGATGATCTCGGTGCGCTCGCCGCGCTGGCCGACGTCGAGCACCCCCACGACCTGGATGTCCTCGCACGCCCGTACGCAGCGGGTGCACAGGATGCAGGTGCTCATGTCGTGGCGGATCATCGGGTCGCCGGGGCGCTCGTCGCCGTGGCGGAGCGGGAGGTCGCGCTGGCCCATGGGCGTCGGCACGACTCCGTAGCGGACCGCGTACTGCTCGAACTCATTGCGAGGCTCTGCGCGGCCGCCGTTGATCAGATGGTCGCCGGGATAGCGCTCGAGCAGCAGGCGGAGCACGCCGCTGCGGTTCTGGATGGCGGCGTCGGACTCCGTGCGCACGATCATCCCGTCCACTACCGTGGTCGCGCAGGCCGGGACGAGCTTCGCCTGCCCTTCAACCGACACGAGGCAGATCCGACAGTTTCCCACGGTGGATAGCTTCGGATACCAGCACAGCGCGGGGATGTCCGTAATTCCGGTGGCCCGGGCTGCCTCGAGGATCGTTTGGTGGGGCTCGGCTGAAACGGTGCGGCCGTCGATGGTGAGTCGGACCATATCCTGAAGATTAACCCGACTCACACATGCGGCAACCCTAAGTGGTTGGCGCGCCTTGCACTACGAGTGCGACCAGGGCTGGCGTCGAGCCGGCCCCGTCACAGTTCAGGGATCGACGTGCTCTGGGAGATGGCGATGCGTGTGGTCGCCCGCTTCCCCCTCGTCGGTGAACCAGCAATAAGCCCAGATCTTCGCCGGACGGGGCGGCTGCTTTCCGGCGCGCAGGATGATGCCGATAGGCTCGTCGTCTAGAACGAGGGGCAGGCTAGTCATTAGGGCGCATTCCACGTCGCGGGTCGCACGTCGCCTGAGCAAGACGCCTGCCCGCACCGCTTTCATCCAACTTGGCGTCGTGGAACGTGTTACGGGGCGGGGCGGGGCGGCAGGTTGGGTGGAGTGGTCACTCCGACACGCGCGCCGCTGTGTCAACTTGACGCTCCGATTTGACGGCGATGAAGCCCGCTCCGGCGGTGGCCCGACGCCGGCGGGTGACCTGCCAGCCGCCGTACTCGCTCTGGAGCGCTTCGGGACCGAGGGGGATGACCTGGCTCGCCGCGGGCACGGCGAGGACGACGTGCACGCCGCCGGGACGGGTGCGGGCCTGGAGCTCCGCGAGCAACGCGCGGCGGTCGCGGGGCCGCGCCGGAGCCAGTGCGGCGGGATCGACCACGACGAGACTCGGCGACACGTCCGGAAGCCAACCACCGAAACTGATGACCAGGGCCTGAAACCGTCCCGCGAGCTGCTCCGCGACGGCACGGCTCTCGGCCGCCTCGATGGGACCCAAGTCCTGGTCGAGGAGGAACACCTCGGCGTCGAGAGCCGCCAGAAACAGCGCCGCGGGGAGGGCCGCCGCTCCGACGACCACGACCAGGTCGCCGGGTTCGAGTCGCCGGGCGCACGCGACCAGTGGGCCGGCCGGTTCGAGGCCCCAGTGCATGGGCTCCCGCTGGGCCGCGCGCAGCCGCCGATGCTTCTGGCGCCACCGCGGGAACGAGGGCAGTCGCAGCCGGCGCGCGATGATCCGATCGACGTGCTCGAGCAGCAGCACTTCGGTGAGCAGGTACTGGCCGGCCGCGCTCGCCTCCAGCTCGCGCACCGCCTCGTCGCCGATCTCGAGCAACTCTTCGCGCGTCAGCGTGTTCTTGTACTCCTCGATGCGCTGCAGCAGGAACTCCTGATACTCCTGCTTCAGCGACCGCGGCGGCCGACGCGCGGCACGGGAGCGCTCCTCGCGCAGAGAGCTCAGCATGGCTCGATGTGCACCGTCACCTCGTGCAGCCGGAGATCGTTCTTGAGACGCTGTTCCACGGCGTCGGCGATGTTGTGGGCGGCGGCCACGTCCGCGCGGCGGTCCACGGCGATCGTCACTTCCGCGTAACGCAGGTCCGACGGGCCCCGGGACCTGATGCCGTAGGCGCTCTTCACGCCGGGCACGGCCTGGGCGGTCGCCTGGATGTCGCGGGTCGGGACGGCCCGCTCGTCCACCAGCACCGGCACCGTGCGGGCCAGGATCCCGTAGCCGACGAACGCAATCACCACCGTCACGACGATCGCAACTGCGGGGTCGATCCACCACCACCCTTGACGGGCGAACAGCACGCCCACCAGCACGCCCGCCGTCAGGAGCACGTCGGCTCGGGTGTGCGACGCGTCGGCCACGAGTAGCTCGCTCCCGAGCTCGACCCCCCGGCGGTGCTCGTACCAGGTGGTGACGACGTTCACTCCGAGCGTCGCGACGAGGACCGCGAGCTGCGCGTCGGTCACGCTCATCCGGCTCGCCCCCGTCCCTTCGATCAGGCGGCTCACCGCGCTGCGGATGAGCTCGAAGCAGGTGATGGAGAGGAAGCCGACGATACCGAGCGCGCCGAGGGTCTCGAACTTACCGTGGCCGTAGGGATGGTCTTCATCGGGCTCCCTCGCGGCGACCCGCACGACGATCAGCGCCAGCACGTTGTTGAGGGCGTCTACCGCCGAATCGAGAGCGCTCCCGAGGATGGCGAGGGATCCCGACGCGGTCGCCACGAGGAGCTTGGCCCCCACCACGCTCGCGTTTGCGGCGAGGAGGCCGAGGAAGACCCGGCGGGCGCTGGGCGAGGCCATGGGTGCAAGGTTGTGAGCCGGGCCTCTGGAGTCAACGGTGCTTCAGTCGACGGCCTGGAGCAGCGCACCCTTGAGATATGCGGTTTCGGGCACGGTCACGATCTCGGGGTGGTCCCGGCCCGCCCCGACCAGGGCGAGGAGCTGGAGCCGGCGGCCGGAGTCGCGGGCGGCCTCAGCCAGCATCTCTCCGAACTCGCCGCGGTGCACGTGGTAGGAGCACGAGCAGGTGAAGAGCACTCCCCCCGGGGCGAGAATGCGCATCGCCCGCAGGTTGATCTCCTTGTAACCGGCGCGGGCGCGCGGTACGCTCTGTTTCGTCTTGGCGAACGCCGGCGGGTCGAGCACGATGGTGTCAAACGTCGTCTCGGCTCGCTCCAGCTCGCGCAGCAGGTCGAAGGCGTTCGCCTCACGCCAGGTGATGTTCGCGTACCCGTTCAGCGCGGCGTTCTGCGCGCCGCGGGCGAGGGCCTCGGCGCTCACGTCCACCGCCAGGACCGTGTTCGCGCGCCGGGCAAGGTGGAGCGCGAACGAGCCGTGGTAGGTGAAGAGGTCGAGCGCCCGGCCTCCGACGGCGTGCGCGCCCACGAGCGCCCGGTTCTCCCGCTGGTCGAGGAACGCCCCGGTCTTCTGACCGGTGCGCGGCGCTGCAAGATAGCGGATGCCGTGCTCCTCAACCTCTACCAGCTCGGGGACGGTCCCGAACGCGGGCACGACCTCGAGCGGGAGCCCCTCGTGGCGGCGGATAGGGGCGTCGTTGCGGAGCAGGACCCCTTCCGGGCCAAGCGCCGCGCGGACCCCGGCGACGACATCGTCCCGCACCGACTCGAGCCCGGCGGAGAGCAGTTGCGCCACCACGTAGGCGCCATAGCGGTCCACGATGAGCGCGGGCAGGCCGTCTCCCTCGGCGTGCACGACGCGATAGCCCGTCGCGGGAATGCCGGCGCGCCGCAGAGCGGCGGCCGCGATGCGTCCGCCCCACCAGCCGGCATCGACGGGCTCGCCGCCCCGCGTGAGCAGCCGCAGCCGGATCTCGGATTTTGGTGAGTACAAGGCCTGGCCGAGGTGACGGCCGCGGCGGTTGGTCACGGTCACGATGCCGGGTGAGTCGCCGGGCTCGTCGTACACGTCGGTGCGATAGATCCACGGGTGGCCGCCCTGCCATCGGGCGGCGCCTTTCGCCGAGACGACCACCGTGCGCGCACGCGTCGCTTGACCGCCCCCGACTGCGAGCGACCGCCCTCCATCGCCCGTCATTGCTTCCGGTCCGGTCGCAGCCCGGCCGCCTCGCGCAGGTACATATGTTTCAGCTCGCCCTGCGTCTTGGCGGTATAGAAGTGGAGCAGCACCCGGATGCAACGCGGAACACCGTCCGGGACGGCCACCTCGGCGGCGCCCAGCAAGGGGACGTCGCGCCACCCGAGGCGACGCGCGGCGCGGGCCGGATACTCGGCCGTGAGGTCCGGGGACGACGTGAAGATCGCGCTCTCGACGTCCTCCGGCCGGAAGTCATTGGCCTGCTGCAGCGTCCGGAGCAGCTCTTCCGTCGCAGCCAGGATCGCTTCGCGGGTGTTCGTGGCGGCGGTGGTCGCGCCCCGCAGCCCGCGCAGAAGTTTGCTCATGGCACTTGAGTCTAGCTTGCGCTTGATGGTGGTCACAGATGGCGCCCTCCTCAAGGGGCGCGATCCGGTCGAAGCCTGCCGCCGCGCGGTGACGGGTGGGGCCACCATGGTCCAGGTCCGCATGAAGGACGCCCCGGCACGCGAGATGGTCGCCCTCGCCCGGGCGCTGGTCGCCGCGCTCCCCGTGCCCGTCATCGTCAACGACCGGGCGGACGTCGCCCTCGCCGCCGGCGCCGCCGGGACCCACCTCGGTCAAGAAGACCTCCCGCTCGACCGTCTCCGAGCGCACGTGCCACCCGGGTTCCTCCTCGGCCTCTCGGTCGGGACGAACCCGGAAGCGGAGCGTGCCGCCGGCTGGCCTGCCGACTACTGGAGCATCGGCCCCTGCTTCACGACCGCCAACAAGCCGGACGCAGG
>DATDFP010000407.1:0-9098 GCA_036522535.1 Gemmatimonadales bacterium | reverse complement strand
GTACCACGACGTCGGCATGACGGCGGTGAAGGTGGCCGGGTTCGGCAAGGGCGTGAACGTGACGCTGGGACTCCCGTTCCCCCGCACGGCCCCGGATCACGGTCCGGCTCTGGACATCGCCGGGAAGGGGATCGCCGATCCCGGATCGATGCGGGCGGCGCTCGAGCTGGGGGTCGAACTGGCGAGGAGACAGCTGTTCCGCTCGTAGTCCCCAGGGAAGTTGCAAGACGCCAAGCCGCAAGCGGTTGACAGTCGCCCGTGGCAGTCAAAAGGAAGGCCTTCCTGACCCCTGTCTCTTGAAATTGTCAACCGCTTGCGGCTTGGCGTCTTGCAACTCTACTGCCGGCTGGCTTCCTGTAGTCTGCCCAGCAGCTTCTGATGCAGGTCTAACTTGAGCTTCTGGCTCGCCCGATTCACGACCAGCACCGCTCCTACGTCCAGGATCTGGGCCCGTTCCACCAGCCCGTTCTCCCGCAGCGTGCGGCCCGTATCCACCAGATCCACGATCCAGTGCGACAGGCCGAGGAGCGGCGCCACCTCGACGCTGCCGCTGACTGTGACGACCTCGACGCCGAGCCCCGTTTCCGCGAAGAACGCGCGCGTCAGACGCGGGTACTTCGTCGCGACGCGCGGGGTGACACCCCCCGGCAGGGACGGGTAGGCGACGTTCTTCGGGCTGGCCACGACCAGGCGGCAGGCGCCGAAGCCGAGTGCGAGCGGCTCGAGCACGTCCGCATCGGTCTCGCGCAGGACGTCCGTGCCCGTAATGCCGAGGTCCGCTGCGCCCGATTCCACGTACACCGGGACGTCGCCGGGCTTCACGAACAAGAACGACAACGTCCCATCGGACGAAGGGACGAGCAGCTTGCGCGTGGTGGCCGGCTCGGAGGCCGCGATGCCGATCGTCCCGAGCAGGGCGAGGGCGGGCTCGAGCAGCCGCCCTTTCGGGAGCGCCATCTTCAGGGGTACCGGGGGAACCGGTGGGGTCACGGTGCGGCTTCGGCGAGCGCGTCGAGGTCGAGGGCGAGTCCGACGGCGGGGAGGGGGCGTCCGAAGCGTCCCATCAGGTCGTCGTAACGCCCCCCCGCGCCGACGGCGGTCCGTGCTCCCGTGACGAAGATCTCGAAATGGATCCCCGTGTAGTAGTCGAGCCCTCGCACCTCGCCGAAATCGTACACGACGTGCCGCCGCTCGTCGTCGGTCAGCGCGGCGTCGATGGCGCGGAGGCGGGTGACGCCCTCGTTCGGGTGCAGGACGTCCCCGACGAGCTGGGCCGCCCGGACGAGCGCCTCGCGCCGGCCGATGATGAACGGCAGCTCCGCGAGCACGCCGGGCGCGGCCGCCGCGAGGCCCGCGGCGTCCTTGCGGTCGATGAGTCGGCGCACGACCGCGCGCTCCTGGGGCGGGAGCGTGGCGAGCGCCTGGGCCAGCGCCCCGACGTGACCGACGTTGACCTGGAATTCCGTCACGTCGGCGCAGCGCGCCAGTCCCAGGGCGAGCCGGAGGATCTCGACGTCCGCGGTTACCCCGTCCGCGCCGAGCAGCTCGCCGCCCACCTGCAGGATCTCCCGCGGGCGCCGGCCTTCGCGCCCGGGGTCCTGGCGGAACACCTTCCCGGCATAACACAGCCGCAGTGGGGTGGGATGGTCGGCGAGCTTGGTCGCGGCGAGGCGTGCGACGCTCGCCGTGAAGTCGTAGCGCAGGGCCAAGAGCTTGCCGTCGAGATCGAGGAAGCGGATCAACCGGTCCGAGAGATCCGAGGGGGTGCCTCCTGCCTCGTTCTCCTCTCCTCCTGCGCGCACGAACACTTCGGCGTACTCGAACGTCGGCGGGATGATCTCCTGGTAGCCCGCGGCCTCGAGCCGCTCCAGCATGCGGCTCTGGAGCTGGCGCCGGCGCCGCACCGCGTCACCGGCGAGGTCCAGCGCGCCGGGCGGGATCGGCGCGATGGACGAGCGCGGCTTCACTTCGCGGTCTCCTCCGGCGCGGCGCGTTGCAGCAGGCGCAGGGTCCCGACCCGCCGTCCGTCCATCTCGACGATCTCGAACACCGCGCCCTTCACGGCGACCCGATCCCCCACCTTGGGCAGCCGGCCGAGCGCGCCGAAGACATAGCCGCCGATGGTGGTGTAGTCTTTCTCGTCGAGGGCGAGTCCGTAGGCCTCGTTCACCTCGCGCACGGGCGTCGCGCCCGAGAGCACGGGGACCGTGCCGCCCGGCGCGGCGCGCAGCTCGGCCGTGGGCCGATCGTACTCGTCGTAGATCTGGCCCACGATCTCCTCGAGCAGGTCCTCCATGGTCACGAGCCCCGCGGTGCCGCCGAACTCGTCGAGTACGATGGCGAGGTGGATCTTCTGGCGCTTCATGTCGGCCAGCACGTCTTCAACCTCTCGCGTCCCAGGCACGAACACGGCGGGACGCAGCACGGTGCGCAGGGTGCCGCCCTTCGCCGACCGCAGTCCCGCGAGGATGTCCTTCGAGTGCACCAGTCCGACGATGTCATCGAGCGACTCGGCGTACACGGGATATCGCGAGCGGCCGGCGACGGCGACCTGGTCGGCGGCCTCTTCGAGCGTGAGATCCACGGGGAGCGCCACCATGTCCGTGCGTGGCGTCATCACCTCGCGTGCCGTCTTCTCGCTGAACTCGAACACGCCTTCGAGCAGGCGGGCGTCGTCCGCGTCGAGGCGGCCGGTCTTGCGGCTCTGCGCGACCAGCATCCGAATCTCTTCCGGCGAATGAACGCGGTCGACCTCCACGCTGGTGCCCTTGATCCCGAGGACGCTGACCACCCGGTTGGCGCTCCAGTTGAGCAGATCGGTGAACGGTCGGGTGATCCAGGAGAAGACGATGAGCGGCGCCGCGATCCATCGGCTGGTCCGCTCCGGGTGGGTGATGGCCCAGGCTTTCGGGGCTTGTTCGCCGAACACGACGTGCAGGAAGGAGATCACGGCTACCGCGACGACCGAGGCCACGCCTCCCCGGGTGAGGAAGTCGAGCCAGCGCGGCAGCGTCGCGAACCAGCCGCGAAACAGGTGCGCCACCGTGTCTTCCGCCACATAGCCCAGCAGGATCGAGGCGACCGTGATGCCGAGCTGCGCGGCGGACAGCTGGCGGTAAAGATCTTGCAGCGCGCTCTGCACGGTCTTAGCCTTCCGGTCGCCCCGGCGGACCAGCGCCTCGATGCGCGTGCGTCGCGCGGCCACGAGGGCGAACTCGGCCGCCACGAAGAAGGCATTGGCGAGCACGAGCAACACCACCGCCAGCAGGCGCAGGCCGAGCGACTCCGAGGGCGACGCGGGCATAGAGGCGGGAACATACCCAGTGGTCACTCGACTTCAAGCGCCGCCGTATGCGGCTCTGGAGCCGCACCTGCCCCAATTCGGCAGATTCGGCGGCGCCGATCCGGAGACCGTCGCCACCGTCCGCGCAATTCTCGACGACGTGCGCGCCCGCGGGGACGAGGGCGTTCGCGAACAGACGCGGCGGCTCGACGACATCGATCTCGCTCCCCGGGAGTGGGAGGTGCCGGTCGCCCGGTGTCAGGAAGCGCTGGAGCGCCTGCCCTCCCCGCTCGTCGCCGCGCTCGAGATCGCCGCCGCGCGCGTGCGCCACTACCACGCCCGGCAGGTCGAGCGGGGCTTCTCCACGCGCGACGCGGACGGGACGGAGCTCGGCATGCAGGTGGTGCCGCTCGAGCGAGTCGGGGTGTACGTGCCCGGCGGGAAGGCCGCCTATCCGTCGACCGTCCTCATGAGCGCGCTACCCGCGAGAGTGGCCGGCGTTGGGGAGATCGTGATGGTCACGCCGCCCGGCGGGACGCCTGACGTGGTGCTGGCCGCGGCGCGGCTGGCCGGCGTGGATCGCGTGTTCCGGGTCGGCGGCGCGCAGGCGATCGCCGCCCTCGCGTACGGCACGCCGACGATCCCCCGGGTCGACAAGATCGTCGGCCCGGGGAACCGGTTCGTGACGGAGGCGAAGCGCCAGGTCGCGGGTGACGTGGGGATCGACATGCTCGCGGGCCCGACAGAGGTCCTGGTGCTGGCGGACGACACGGCCGACGTGCGCGCGGTCGCGGCGGACCTGATCGCTCAGGCCGAGCACGACGAGGACGCATGCGCCTGGTGCGTCACGACGAGCACGGCGCTCGCCGGGCGGCTCGAGGGCGAGCTCGCGCGCCAGATGGAGGGCTCGCCGCGGCGGGCCATCGTCGAGCGCGCGCTGGCGGCCCGTGGGGTGCTCGTCGTCGTTCCGGATCTCGACGCCGCCGTGGAGGTGGCGAACCGCCGGGCGCCGGAGCATCTCGAGCTGCTGGTGCGCGATCCGTGGGCTGTGGCCCGGCGCATCCGCCACGCCGGCGCGATCTTCGTGGGGGACTCGACGCCGGAGCCGGTGGGCGACTACCTCGCGGGCCCCTCACACGTGTTGCCCACCGGCGGAGCCGCCCGATATGTTTCGCCGTTGGGAGTGTATGATTTCGTGAAGCGCACGAGCGTGATCTGCTACTCGCGAGAACGGCTCGTGCGGGACGCCGCGCACATTGTCGCGCTGGCCGAGGCCGAAGGACTATACGGGCATGCGGAAGCGGTTCGCATTCGGACCTCTGAGACGTCAGACATCAGACCTCAGACGTCAGAGAGTGGAACAAAAGTCTGATGTCTGATGTCTGAGGTCTGACGTCTCATGTCTACAGCGCTGCCCCTCGAAGCCCAATGTACCCATCGCGCGCCGCTCCGGCCCGAGAGCCGGCGGCGGATGACTGTGGCGCTTGCCATCACGGCGGCGATCATGGTGGTGGAGCTGGCCGGCGGGTGGCTCGCGGGCTCGCTGGCGTTGCTCGCGGACGCGGGGCACATGCTCGCGGACGTTGGGGCCCTGGGCCTGTCGCTCGTGGTCGCTTCGCTCGCGCAGCGCCCCGCCACCGCTCAACGCACATTTGGCCTGCTCCGGCTCGAGATCCTGGCGGCGCTGGTGAACGGAGCGGCGCTGATCGCGATCTCCGTGGGCGTCGCGGTCGAGGCGTACCACCGATTCCGGAATCCGCCCCACGTCGACGCCGGGCTGCTGCTCGGCGTCGCCGCGGCCGGACTGGTGGCGAACGTGCTCAGCGCATCCGTCTTGCACCACGGGCATGAGCACTCGCTCAACCAGCGCGGAGCATACCTCCACATCCTGAGCGATGCGCTGGGCTCCGCGGGCGCGCTCGCGGCCGGCACGATCATTCTCGTCAGCGGCTGGCTCCCTGCCGACCCGCTCATCTCGGTCTTCATCTCGCTACTCATCCTCGCCGGCGCCTGGCGGCTCGTGAAGGAGAGCACGGACATCCTGCTGGAGGCGACGCCGGCCGGCATCGCGCTCGACGAGGTCCACGACCGCATCGCCTCGATCCCCGGGGTCACGTCGGTCCACGACCTGCACGTCTGGACCGTGACAAGCGGGGTGATCGCCATGAGTGGGCACCTGGTCGTCGGAAACCCGGGCGACAACCAGCGCGTCCTCGAGGCGGTCCAGGAGCGCTTGGGCGACATGGGGATCGGGCACGTCACCGTGCAGATGGAGAGAGATCAGACGTGTGAGTAGAGGGCGGTGTAAGGCGGTGAAGGGCGGTGCAAGGCGGTGGAGGTCACCCGGAGCAAACACCGCCCTGCACCGCCCCTGACCGCCCTCAACCGCCCTTTCAGTGATCTCCCCGCTTGTGCTTTCCAAGGCCTCTCCATATACTGCGCCCCTCACATCAGGCACCGGGCTGGCAGGCTCAGGACGTAACCCTTTGCAGATCCGCAACATCGCCATCATCGCGCACGTCGATCACGGCAAGACTACCCTCGTGGACCAGATGCTCCGCCAGGCAGGGGTTTTCCGGGCCAACCAGCACGTGGACGAGCGCATCCTCGACTCGAACCCGCTGGAGCGCGAGCGCGGGATCACGATCCTGTCCAAGAACACCGCGGTACGCTGGGGGGACACGAAGATCAACATCGTGGACACCCCCGGGCACGCGGACTTCGGCGGGGAAGTGGAGCGCATTCTCCGGATGGTGGATGGGTTCCTGCTGCTCGTGGACGCGGCAGAGGGGCCGATGCCGCAGACGCGGTTCGTGGCGGGGAAGGCCCTGGCGCTGGGTCTGAAGCCGATCGTACTGGTCAACAAGATCGACCGCCAGGACGCGGAGCCGTTGCGCGTGCATGACGAGGTGCTCGAGCTGTTCCTCGATCTCGAAGCGAGCCCCGAGCAGTTCACCAGCCCTTTCCTCTATACATCGAGCCGGTTTGGGACGGCCACGCACGATCTGCAGGCCCCGGGGACCGATCTCAAGCCCCTCTTCCAGACGATCCTGGAGACGATCCCGCCACCCCGGGCAGACCCAAGCGGGGGGTTCCAGATGCTCGTGTCGACGCTGGACTATTCCTCTTACCTGGGCCGGATAGCGATCGGGCGGATCGAGCGGGGCCGTGTTCGGGTCGGGGAGACGGTGACGCTCCTGCCGTTGGGCGAACCCGGGCCGGTGAGCGACGGCGCGTACGAGCAGGCCCGGGTGCTCAAGCTCTTTGGCTTCGAGGGGTTGGAGCGGGTCGAGCTGCAGGAAGCGGGGGCGGGGGAGATCGTCGCCCTCGCCGGACTCACCGGGGTGGAGATCGGGAAGACCGTGACGGCCCCGGACCGTCTCGAGCGCCTCGCGGGGATCGCGGTCGAGGAGCCGACGATCTCGGTGGACTTCAAGGTGAACGACTCGCCGTTCGCGGGGCGGGAAGGGAAGTTCGTGACCGGCCGGCAGCTCCGGGACCGGCTGTTTCGGGAGCTGGAGCGCAACGTCGCGCTGCGGGTAGAGGAGACGGACGACCCCCAGACGTTCGCCGTGTCGGGTCGGGGAGAGCTGCACCTCGGTGTGCTGATGGAGACCATGCGCCGCGAAGGGTTCGAGTTTCAGGTGAGCCGCCCGCGGATCATCCCGCGCGTGGGGCGAAACGGGGAGCGGCTCGAGCCGTACGAGGAGCTGATGATCGACTGCCCAGAGGGGTACGTGGGGGTCGTCATGGAGAAGCTCGGCCCTCGCCGGGCGGCGCTCCTGGACATGAAGAATCCCGGTGCGGGAACCGTGCGCATGCGCTTCAAGATTCCGGCGCGGGGGCTGCTCGGGTACCGGTCCGAGTTCCTCACGGACACCCGGGGGACCGGGATCATGCATCACCGTTTCTACGAGTACGGGCCCTGGGCGGGCCCGCTCTCGGGGCGGGCGCGCGGGGTCATGGTGGCGGACCGCGAGGGGACGGCCGTGGCCTACGCGCTATTCAACCTGCAGGAGCGGGGTACAATGTTTGTGAAACCGGGTGATGCGGTGTATGAGGGGATGATCGTTGGGGAGAATGCCCGGCCGGGAGACATGGACGTGAACCCCGCCAAGGAAAAGAAGCTGACGAACATGCGGACCACGGCGTCGGACGAGATGATTATCTTGGAGCCGCCTCGGCCGCTGGCGCTGGAGCTTGCGCTCGAATACATCGAGGACGATGAACTGATCGAGGTGACGCCGTCGTCCATCAGGGTGCGCAAGCGTGCGCTGGGCGCGACCGAGCGCCGGAAGCTCGCTCGTACCGTGCGGGCGGCCGAGGAGTCGTAGCAGCAGGACAGGAAGGCTCGTTCAGAACCACCAACCACAACCTCAGCTGGGGGTGACGATGTTGTCCCGTGAGACGTCGGATTGGTCGCTCAAGCGTCGCAGCGACAGTCTCGGCGAAGAAGAGTTCGAAGACTTCGAAGAGGACAAGGACTTGGACGAGGACTTCGACGACGAGTTGGACGAGGACGAGCTGGAGGAGGAGGATCTGGACGACCTCGACGAATACGACGATCTGGACGACGAGTTCGACGATGAGGACGACGAGGACTTCCGGCCCCGCAAGGCGCGGCGGGAATGGGAGTGAGAGCGACGGTTGTATGACGCTATGACGTTACGTTGTAGGATGGCGCCGCGCGCCGCTCATAACGTAGCGTCCTAGCGTCTTACAACCGGTGCGAGGGGTGGCGGTGCGGTCCCATAGCCGGGCGGTTAGAGCGCGCGTCCGATAGAAAAATAACAATGCGGGAGCATGAGCCCATGCTCCCGCATTGTGCTTCAGCGAGCACACCGGACCGCAGCTGATCACGGCAGCGAGAAGACGAGGAGCGTGCCGCCGGGGATGCACGACAGTCCATGTATTCCCTCCGTCGATCGTTAAGAACGCTCGTATTGAACTCACCCGTATGGACCAAGGCTAGCCCGCGTGAAGATCACCCATGATCGTCCCCACGTGCTCATGAAGGCACGACGACGCCTAATTAAGAGAGCACGCTGAGCCGCAGGCCGCGGTGACACTGCCGGCAGGTGACCGGCTGTGGTGCTCGCCAGCGGGGCTCGAGATCGAGCGTCTGCTCGGTGCCGCAGTCGGGACAGGTGCCGCGCGCGTCGGTCGCGAGCTCCGCGGTGCCGAGGCGCTGGAAGAATTGCCACAGGCCGTAGGCAAGGAACGACGGCACCAGCACGAAGTGCGCGACGGGGATGAATACGCACAGCAGCGCGACGCCCCACCATTTGCCGAGCCCGGCGCAGGCGCGCCGCACGCGCTGCTCGCGGTCGAACGAATGGATCGTCACGACGCCGCGGGTGGGTTCGCCGCTATAGCCGCTGAGGATGAACGGCTCAACGCGCGTGGTCGGTCGATGCAAGCAGAATCACCTGCCCGGCAGGCCGCTTCATAAAAGCCAATATAGTGGGTCGTGGGCGCTCCTCCGGTGTGCCGTCGGGGCTGTCCGTATGGCCTCCCACACGTGCCTTGACCAACCTGCGAGCGTGCACACAGAGTTACCGTGCGGGTCTACCGATGGCGCGCCGAGCGGCAAAGCAGCGCTCCTCCTTCTTCACCGAGCGTTGGAGCGCGAGTGCCTGACTCCGAAGGCACCGCCCTGGTGCTCGGAGGTGGCGGGGCGCACGCCGCCTATCAGGTGGGCGTGTTGGCGAGGATCGTCGAGCGCGTGCCGGGCCTCGCTTTTCCCATTCTCACCGGGGTGTCGGCGGGCGCGATCAACATCGCGTACCTGGCGGCACATCGGGGACCGCTGGCC
>DATDFP010000406.1:0-11189 GCA_036522535.1 Gemmatimonadales bacterium | reverse complement strand
GCTGCCGCGAGCCTCGCCGGCGCGCCTCGCCCGCCGATGTGCATGTACATCACGTGGGGGGTCTCGTGCAGCAGATGGTTGTGGAGGGCTGTCTGCTCGATAGCCTGTTCCTGCAGCTTGCCGAGGACGGGCCCAACCTCGGTCTCGAGGAGCACGAGGTCGCCCATGAGCATCGTCTCGGTGTCGCTCACCTGCTTGAACGCGACCCAGGAGCCGAGCGCCAGGGCGGGCTTCACCGCCACGTCCCCCGCGATGACGTGCAAGTCGCTACGCGGTAAGCCGGCCTTGTAGGCGCCGTCCGGTTGCAGGGTTCCCGGCTTCCCCAGTGCCTCGCCGACCCGGCTCCAGTCGATCGGCGCGAGGGGTCCGGGCATCTGCTGCTCCGGTCCCTCCCGCGCTGCCGACTGGGCCGCGTTCGCCCGCTGGCTCGCTCCCCTTCCCTGCGAACACGCGGCGACCATGAGCGTGAGCGCCGCAGCGGCGCTTCTACCTCGCACCCACAGACCCTTCAAGCGAGCCAGACAGCCTACTCGCCACCTCAATCGCTCAGGCATGCCTCCTCCGATCAATCGCTCGTCATGATGAACAGCGGAGCGCCATCGAAGCTGTAAATCGGTCGCAGCCGATCGGTGTTGTAGTACTTCGCGACGTCCACGATTTTCTTCTCCGACGTCACGCTCGAGAGCGGCACGCTGTCGTAGAACCCGCGGTGGATGCTGACCAGGCGACCGTACTGCTTCCTCACGATGAGATCGAGCGCGAGATTGCCGAAGGCCATCGGGACGATCGAATCGAGCGCGTCCGGGTCGCCGGAGCGCACGAGATAGCCGAGCCGCTGGTTGACCACATCGATGCGCCGACCCTGGTTGTACCGCGGTGAAGATTCCTTGAGCGCCACTCCGATCAGGTCCCCGATCCCGCCCAGCTTCTTGTGCCCGAACATGTCCGCCTCTTCGCTTTCGAAGCTCATGCCGTCGTGCGACGTCAGGCGCGCGCCCTCCGACACCAGGACGACGGCGTACCGGCTGGGGTTCCGGTTCCGGTCGAGCGTGAGAAGCTCCGCCAGACGCTCGACGTCTACGGGGTGCTCGGGAATTACGCAACGATCCGCCGCGCCCGCCATCGTCGGCAAGAGCGCCGTGAACCCGGCGTACCGCCCGAACACCTCGATGACCAGGAAGCGCTCGTGGGAGCCTGCAGAGGTGCGCAGGCGGTGCGTCAGCTCGATCGTGCGTGTCACGCAGGTGCTGAAGCCGATGCAGTAGTCGGTGCCGTAGACGTCATTGTCCATCGTCTTGGGTACGGCGACGACGTTCACCCCTTCGTCGTGCAGGCGCTTGCCGTAGCTCAGCGTGTCATCCCCACCGATGGGAATCAGCACGTCCACACCGATGTGCTCGAGGTTCTTGAGCACGTCTTTGGTAATGTCGTTGATCGGCTCGTCATAGCCGGTCAGATGAGGGGGCACTCGTCCGCGCGGCAGGTGGCTCGGCCGGACCCGGGATGTGTGGAGGAAGGTGCCGCCCGTGCGACCGGCGCGGTTGACGATAGCCTCCGAGAGCAGCTGCACGTTCTCGCCGTTGTCGGCTTTCGCCTCGCGCACATAGTCGACGAGCCCAGCCCAGCCGCGCCGGATACCGACGACACGGTACCCGTCGCGGATGGCGCGAATCGTGATCGCTCGGATGGCTGGATTCAAACCGGGGACGTCCCCGCCGCCGGTCAGAATGGCTATCGTGCCCTTCTCCATCTGGCTTCTCCTTTCGGGGTCGGGCGAACGTCTCGTGCACGTCGCTTCAATTGTGGCCCGGAGTACGCCGGTCCGGCCAGGGTTGCACCGGAAGCCGTCCGGCCCGGCCCGTGAGTCCTCACCCCCTGGCCCCTCTCCGTTCCGGAGAGGGGGGAACTCGCACTCGAGTCCCGATAAGGTACAGCACCGCGTGACGGGACCTGGGTCAGGCTGTGGAACCGGACCTCACAGCAACTCAGTGTGAGGCTTGATCTTCTGCTCAGCGAGCGAGGGCGAGCACGTCGCGCAGTCGCTCGAGCGCGGCACCGAAGCGGGCGCGGCGCAGCAGCAGGGCCGTGACGGCGAACGCGCCGGGAGGCCAGGCCGACGAGACGACCTGCTGCGCCATCGCGGCCTCGTGGGCCAGCCGCGCCACGACAAGTAGATCGCCGCGAGGGGCACATGCGCCCGGGGGCACGCCGCCGGTACCAGACGGCTACTTGAGGGCGTCGTTGAGGAGCGCGGCCAGGCGGTAGCCCCCCAACGCGATCCGGCGTTCCGCGACGGTGAGCGCTTGGGCCCGATAGGTGTCCGAGGGCGGCGCGCCGCGCGTCACCCCTCGGTACACGACGGTCTGAGCGAGCTGCAGCCCCTCGCGCTCCCAGCCCACAACGTCGGTCGATGCCACGGGAGTGGCGAGGGATGCCGGCGGGTAGATCCGCTCGATGCGGCGGGCCATGCGTGTGGCGTAGGCGATCGAGTCTTCACCGGGGTCGGGGGCGATCGCCCGGTCGAGGATCTCGTCCCAGTAGGCGTGCAGGTTGTGGCCCGCGTCGAGGGCGAAGGCGTTGCCGCCCCGGTCGCCCGACGGGAACGGGTCCTCGGAGGTGACGCGCGAGCTGCAGTGCAGCGGCTGGTGGATGTCGCCCACGAGGTGCAGCAGCCAGGCGAGGGCGACGGCCCTGGTCGTGTCGGCGGCCGTCGAATCGGCGAGCAGGGCGCGCAAAGCGACGACACGCTCGCCGGCGTTCACCGAATCGGGGCGGGTGCCGGGAATCTCGTGCGGCCGGCCGTTCTCCATGTCCCAGTAGAAGTTGGCGTAGTGCCAGGTGGGCTGGCTGTACACATGCCAGGGCTCGTCGCGGTTGCGCACCCGGTCGGCCCAGGTGGCGGCGTTCAAGAACAGGGCGCGGCCACGCTCGGCCGCGGTGCCCTCGGCCGGGCGCAGCGAGGCGAAGTCGGCCCGGGCCGGTCCGTGCATGAGGAGCGCTACGGCGCGGTCGCGCGCGCGCAGGGTCATGTGCGCCCACGCGATCTCGGCGACGGTGCGGTGGCCTGCGGCGTCCCAGGCAGCGAGCGCCGGTACCGCGAGGACGATGGCGAGCGCCCGCAACGGCGCGCGAAGGTACCTGGTCAAAGGGCCGCGTGCTCAAGAACGGAGTCGTCAATCTGGACGGCTCGGAGGGCATCGGCAATGCCGAGACGAGTCACGGGTGAGCGGCGGACGTAGCGGGGCGGTCTCCGGCCGCCCCGCGTCTTTTCCGCCGGCGACACTTCCTTGCTGTCGCCCTGAAAACGACGTACTGCCATGCGGGCGCGTGGCGCGTCAAGAACGACGGCACCGTTGCAACAATTTGGGTCATACGTAACCCGCAACCAGCGGTCATCCTCCACCCTGAGCTGGCACGGTGCTTGCTAATTCCCCGGCGTCGTGCCCGCCTCGTCTGACAGGACCGTAAGCACAACAAGCGAACGCGGTCTCGCTCGATGCACGCTTCGGTCATCGGCCAGCGGGCGGAGTCCCTAGTCGCGGAGAGTCACATGGCGGAGTCAGTTGCCCCGACTTGCGAAGCGGTGGGAATCGACCACGCCGCTCCGCCGGCCGCCCCACCGGCGCCCCGCAGGACGCTGGTGCTGTCGGGCGGCGGCGGCAGGGGCGTGTGGCAGGTCGGAGCCTGCGAGCACCTGATCCTCGAGCGCGGCTACGGGTTCGACCTGATCGCGGGGGTGAGCGCCGGGGCGGTGAACGGCGCCACGCTCGCCCAGGCGCACGACCATGACGAGCTCCAGGCAGAGCTCGAGCATCTGCGATCGGTGTGGTTCGGCCTGCGCGGCAATCACGACATTTACCGCAGCCGGCCATTGGGTCACGTGCGAATGGTCCTGGGACGGCACGCGGGCGTCTACGAGCCCGGCCCGCTCCGCGAGATTCTGCTGGAGCATATCGACCCCTCCCGCGTGGCCACATCACCCGTGGAGCTCCGGGTGGGTTATGTGGACCTCGTCACGGGGCGCTACCGCACGGCAGGCAACGACGACCCGGCGCTCCGGGACGCAGTGCTCGCAAGCTGTTCGTTGCCGGTGGCATTCCCCCCCGTCGCGTTGCGGAACGGGCGAGAGTTGGGCGTGGACGGCGGGGTGCGGAGCATCAGTCCCCTGCTCGACGCGCTCGCGGCGCTCGCCGCGCGTCCTCCAGTCGCAGGCGGGGATGAGGTGTGGGTGATCCTCACACACCCGCTCTTCCGCCGGCAGGCAACCGAGATCCAGAGCTGGCTGACCGTGGCCCGGCGGTGCCTCTCGCTTCTGACCGACGAGTCGATACCGGAGGATCTGGCGCGCGTCCGTCAGATCAGCGACCTGCTCCGTTCCGAGGCGATGCCCGACGGCGGACGGGATGTGCGGCTACGGGTGGTGCATCCACAGCAGCGGCTCAACGGCGCGACGTTGGACTTCACGCCTGCCAAGCTGCGGGCCTGGTACGAGGATGGCCTCCGCACGGCTCGCGCAGGCGCGGCGCTCGAGGTGTGAAGGGAGCCTCACGCGACGGCGAGCACCTTCGCGGCGAGCTTCGTGCCGGCCACACGGGCGCGGATCTTCTCGAAGGCCGTGTCGCGGGGTGTGGACGTGTCGTCGCCGAACGGCGCGAAGCCGCAGTCGTCGGTCGTACCCAGCTGCGAGAGCGGGATGGCGGCGGCGGCTTCCAGGACGCGATCGCGAACCTCCTCCGGCGTCTCGACTCTCGGATTGATCGGGTCGATCACACCGACGAAGATCCTCTGGTCGGGCTTGGCGTGCTGACGGATGATCCGGAGGACCCGGCCGCGGTCCTGCTCGCCCGCAAGCTCGATGTAGAAGTTCCCGGCCTTGAGATCGAATAGGCTCGGCAGCAGCTCGCCGTAGTCCACGTCCGCGCTGTGGGTGGAGTCCTGATCGCCACCCGGGCAGGTGTGCACCCCAATCCGCCTCCGCTCCGCCGGTTGGAACCGTCCTATCACGCGGTTGTTGAGCTCGATGAAGCTCTTGAGGAGCTGCTTCGTGGGGTCGAGCTTCACCGCGAGTCGGCCTTCGGTAAAGTCGATTTGTACTTTCGCGGCGCCCTTGGCCAAGCACTGGCGGATGTCCGCTTCGGCTTCGCGAACGAGGTCGTCGAGGAACGCGTCCCGCGAATAGCCCGGGATGCCGTTCTGAGGATACAGCAGGCTCAGCGCCGAGGCCGAGATGACCGCCTGTTTGACGGGAACGGCGGCGTGTTTCTGCGCCTCTTCCAGGTAGCGAACGGCGTACGTCCGATATCGGAAGGGACCGGCCGTCAGGCGAGGCAGCCGCCGGGTGTGACCATCAGCGAAAGGGATGGTGACGCCGTCTGGCGCAAGCGTCTCGAGCCCCTCGATCGGATAGGTCGCGAAACTGGGTTTGGCCTGTTCGCCGTCGGTGATGATTGGCGACCCGGTAGCTTCGAAGCGCTGGACGGTGTCTCGGATCGCCCGGGCTTGCAGCGACCGAAGCTTGTCGAGGGAGATCTGTCCGGCCGCGAACTCCCGCATTCCGGCCACCAGCTCCGGCGGCCTCGGAATGCTGCCAATCGGCTCGGTGGGAATCGGCATGCCGCCAATCCTATCGGCGCGAGCCGTAAGCTGTCAAACGGAAGCCGTGGATGGCTCGGGTCAGGCCCCGCGCGCCCCGAATCCATGACCGCGAGCAAGCGCTCCACGGAGCATTGACCGGGCACGGCGCGGAGATAGCTTGCCCGCCATGCCATTCACCACGGCGACCCTGCGCTTCCTTCGGGGATTGGCCCGAAACAACCGGAAGCCGTGGTTCGAGGCTCACCGCGCTGAGTACGACGCCGTGGTGCAGGCGCCGATGCGCGAGCTGATCGAAGAAATGGACGCGCGGCTCGCGCGGTTTGCGCCGGAGATCATCGGCGATCCGCGGCGCTCCATGTTCCGCATCTACCGGGACATCCGATTCTCCAAGGACAAGTCCCCATACAAGACGCGCGCCGCTTGCTGGCTCTATCATCGCGACGGCCGCCGCGCGGTGGGCCGCGACGCGGCCGGAGGGGGCGCCGGGTTCTACTTCCAGATCGCCCCCGGCGCCTGCTTCCTGGGCGGCGGGATGTGGATGCCGCCGCGCGAGGCGCTCCACCGGCTCCGTGACGCGATCGCCGAGGACCCGCGGCGGTTCGAGCGGATCGTGACGGATCGGCGCGTGGCGCGCCGGTTCGGCGGCTTGAGCGACGAAGCGATGCTGACTCGCGTCCCGCGCGGCTATGCCGCGGATCATCCGGCCGCACGCTGGCTGCGATTCCAGTCCTTCACACTCGGCCGGGCGCTGAGCGATGCGCAGGCGGTGAACGCCCGGCTGCCGGCGCTGCTCGAGGCGGACTTCCGGTTGATGACGCCGCTGGTTCGGTGGATCAACGGCGTGCTGGGCCTCAAGACGGCCGAGCGGCGGTAGCCGTCGAACATGCTCCTCGCGGTGTGCGTCGTCCTACTTTGCGCCGACTCCACGTCGACCTACTCGGGCCGGGACGGTCAGGTCGACGTACGGATTCCGCGCTTTGAAGCCGATGTCGTCATGGACGGCGACCTCGCCGACTCGGTATGGGTCCGGGCCGCGCGGTTGACCGGCTTCTCACAGTATTCCCCCAACGACGGCGTGGCGGCCGCGGACTCCACGCAGGTGCTGGTGTGGTACTCGGCCACGGCGATCTACTTCGGCATTCGGGCCTTCGAGCTGCACGGCCGTCCCACGATGACCTTGGCGAACCGCGACCAGATGTTCGACGACGACAACGTGCAGATCCTGCTCGGCACGTTTCCCGACGGTAAGCAGGCCTTGATGTTCGCCGTGAATCCCGTGGGCGTCCAAGGGGATGGCTTCCTGATCGAGGGCGCCAACGTGACCGCCAGCGGCTTCATCGGAGGCGCGGTAGTGGGACGGGAGCAACCCGACCTGAACCCCGACTTCGTGTTTCAATCGCGCGGGCGGGTCACCGATTGGGGATACGAAGTCGAGGTACGCATCCCGTTCAAGAGCATCCGGTATCAACCGCGCCAGCCGCAGGACTGGCGGCTGAACATCGTACGCCAGGTCAAGCACTCCGGCGTCGAGGATTCCTGGTACCCGGCACGCCGCGCCAAAGCGACGTTCATCGGGCAAGCGGGCAACCTGGTCGGCCTGAGTGGCATGCATCGCGGTCTCGTCGTGGACTTGAATCCGGAAGCGACCGGGAAGGCGAGCGGTGCGCCCACCCCCAGCGGCTATCAGTACGACCTGGGAGGGCCGCAGTTGGGCGGCAACATCCGCTGGGGGGTCTCGGACAACCTCACGCTCAACGGCACGATCAAACCGGACTTTTCGCAGGTCGAATCGGACGCGGGCCAGCTCGCGTTCGATCCGCGGCAGGCGCTGTTCTTTTCAGAAAAGCGGCCGTTCTTTCTGGAGGGGAGCGAGCTGTTTCAGGTGCCGCAAAACCTGATTTATACGCGTCGCATCGTCCAGCCGGTCGCGGCGCTCAAACTCACCGGGACCACCTTCGGTACCGACATCGGTCTGCTCTCGGCGGTGGACCAGGAGTTCGCGTCGGCCACGGGCACGGACAATCCTGTTTTCACGATTCTTCGAGCCCAGCGCAGCCTGGGCCGAGGCTCGCGCGTCGGCTTCGTGTACACCGATCGGATCGAGGGCGGTGACTACAACCGCGTAGCGGAGGTCGACAGCCGGCTCGTCTTCAAAGAGATCTATGGACTCAACCTCCAGATCGCGGGCAGCCGCACGCGCGTCGGAGGCGTGACCACCACAGCGCCGCTGTGGCTGAGCCAGTTCACGGTGCAGCATCGCATCTGGGGTCTGCGCAGCCTGTTCGCCGGCATCTCGGACGAGTTTCGCGACGCCAGCGGATTCATCGGCCGGGCGGGGATCGTGCACTCGTACGTCGATCCGAGCTATACGACCTATGGGGGGCCCGGGGCGCTGCTGCAGCGGTTCACGGGCGACATCGTGGTGGACGGCATCTGGCAGTATCAGAACTTCATCCACGGGCGTCACCTGCAGGACAAGAAGCTGCATTTCAACGGCAACGCGGCCTTGCGCGGCGGGTGGAACGTCGGCGCGGGATATTTCGTGGAATCGTTCGGGTACGATTCCGCCCTCTATGCGGACTACCGTCTGGAAGTGCCGCGCGCCGGCGGTGGCCTCGACACGGTGCCGTTCACCGGACAGCCCACGATCGCGAACGGCGAGTACATCGTTCAAATCGGCACGCCCCAGTGGAAGCACTTCAGTGGCAGCGGGTATTTCCTGCAGGGCCACGATGAGAACTTTTTCGAGTGGGCCTCGGCCGATTTGCTGCTGCTGAGCGTGGACCTGTCGTACCGCCCCACCGAGCGGCTCCGCAACACCGCCAGCTACTTCTGGCAGCAGGTGAATCGCCGCACCGACGGCAGCCTGGTGAATGTGGGTCGCGTTCTCCGGGCCAAGCTCGAATACCAGCTGTCGCGTCCGCTCTTCGTCCGGGTGGTCGGGCAGTACATCCAGGACAAGACGGACTCGCTGCGGGACGACTCACGGACCGGGGCGCCGATTCTCATTGCGGGACCGGGCGCCGTGACTCGCTCCGTCGCTGCTCACAACAATCTGGTCCACGCCGATGTGCTGCTCAGCTATCAACCGGTGCCGGGGACGGTCGTGTTCGCTGGTTACGGCAGCAACATGGTGGACGAGGACGCTTTCCAGTTCCGACGCCTCACGCGGACGGACGACGCGTTCTTCCTGAAGGTGAGCTACTTGTTCAGGCTCTGAAGCCGGAGAACGTCAGGTCACAACCGCCCAAGCGCGCGATCTTCGGGCTCCGCCCGTCAGTACGGACGAAGCGCCTTCAGTCGCGCCTCGAGATCCGCCGGCTCAGTCTGCACCACTCGCCCGAGCGGCGTCACATAGATTCGCACTGTAGGTGCGCCTGGGATCTGGGTGGGCCCGAACGCAAAGCGCCATACGCGCGGGTGTCCCGGGAGCCGGGCCATGCCCTGCCAGAGAAAGGTGGTGGATTGGGTCCCCAACTCCGGCGGGGGCGACCCGAGCAGCGTGCCCACAGCCATGAAGGCCCCGGCCCACGACGCGCCGGCAAGCAGGGCGGCGGCGAACGCAGCCACGAGTGTCAGCCAGAACAGACGGGCCACTGTGGATTCCGGGTTGGGGCCATTACGCTAACTGATAGCGCCGGAGCCGCGGCCGCACAACCGTGCA
This sequence comes from Gemmatimonadales bacterium, assembly GCA_036522535.1. GTDB lineage: Bacteria > Gemmatimonadota > Gemmatimonadetes > Gemmatimonadales > GWC2-71-9 > AG12. Next base: position 1,930 of record DATDFP010000406.1, on the reverse strand, counting down.
ACCGCTGCTCGAGGGGAACGTCTGACACGTCTACCGGCACAAGTGGCCGACGCAGCAAGGGTTATCCAGTGGGTACGCCCTCGAACGCGAACGGCGGGCGTTAAGACCACGGCCGATTCCAAACGTTTCACGACAGGAGGTGCAAGTGTCTTCGAAGGCGTCTTCCACCGTGGCCGTCCTGACCTTCTGCGTGTGTCTCGCGACGGGTGCTCCGGCGTTGGGGCAAGGCGCCGGCGTAAGCGACGGATTCGCCACCACCGGTTCTGGTGTCCGGATTCACTACTTGCAAGCGGGCAGCAAGACGGACCCGCCGGCGCTCATCCTGATCCCCGGCTGGCGGATGCCCGCATGGTTGTGGCGCGAGCAATTGCAGCGCTTTTCGAGCGTCACGCGCGTGCTCGCCATCGATCCCCGTTCGCAGGGGGAGTCTTCGAATACCGCAGACGACAACACACCCGAGACACGGGCGAGCGACTTGCATGACGCGCTCCAAACCCTGGGCGTGACGCGCTACGTCCTGGTCGGCTGGTCGCAAGGCGCTCAAGACGTGGCCGGATACGTCAAGCAGTTCGGCACAGATGCCATCGCCGGCATCGTCTTCGTCGACAGCCCTGTCTCGGCCGGGGCGGCGGAGGTGGTGATTCGCCCGCAGTTCGCGCAGGCCATCCTCTCGAACATCTCCCTGTACGCCGCGCATCCGAAGGAGTTCACGGAAGGGATGGTGCGTTCCCTTTTCCTCAAACCGCACCCGGAGCTCGATCTGCAAGGGGTCGTGACGTCGGCGCTGCGCACGCCCACCAACACGGGGATCGCCATGCTCGTAACGGACATCTTCGGCGTCGATCGAAGACCCGTGTTGACGACCATCGACAAGCCGACCCTCGTCATCGCATCGGCAGCGTCTCCGCTGCTCGCGGCCCAGCGGGAAATGGCCTCCGCCGTGCCGGGCGCGAAGCTCATCGTCGTCGAGGACGCCGGACACGCCGTGTTCATCGACCAACCACAACAGTTCGATGCGGCATTGGATGGGTTCCTACGGACTGCGGCCACACGCCAGTAACGCCGAGCAAAGAATGAGCCATACGCCGGCCGAGCTGCTGGGGCCGAACAGCCGGATCTACGCCGTCGATCGTGATGTGCGCGCGGTGGAAAGACGCTGTGGTCGCTCGCGCGCCTCGGTATGGAAGGCGCTCAGCGAGCTGCCGGTGCTGCCGCAGGGTGGTAAGTCGCGATCACGACGCCCGCGGTGGTCGTTCTGGTGTCGACAAGTCGTAGCGCGATCTTCGGGCTGTCTTCCCGGAAGAGGCGCCGTCCCGTCCCCAGGACAAGCGGATGGATGAGGAGCACGTACCTGTCGACGAGGTTCTGCCGCATCAGCGACTGGGCCAGCTCGCCGCTGCCGAGAATCACGAGATCTTTGCCCGGCTGATCCCTCAGCCTGGCCACGGCCGTCGCGGCGTCGCCCTTGAGGAGCGTGGAGTTGCTCCACGGGAGCGGCTCCTTCAGCGTCCTCGATGCGACGTACTTCTGCGCGTTGTTGAGCACGTCGGTGAACGGGTTGGGCTTCGGGCGGTTGGGCCAGACCGAGAAGAAGTCCTCGTAGGTCCGTCGCCCGAGCAGCAGGGCGCCGCTCGTGGCCATCGATTCTCCGGCCACGCTGCCCATGACCGAATCGGCGTAAGGCGCCGCCCAGCCGCCGTGCTCGAAGCCGCCACGGCGGTCCTCGTCAGGCCGGGCGGGCGCCTGCATGACCCCGTCGAGCGTCAGCGACGTGAACAGCACGACCTTGCTGATTGCACTCTCGGTTTCGAGTGAGTGGTGACGATGGCGATTTCGTCGTCGGGAATGGCGTCGAGCAGGCGGTCGAGGGCGTCCAACGTCGAAGCCACGTAATATTAGCAAGCTCAACGAAAGGCTGACGGACCCCATG
>DATDFP010000405.1:0-3685 GCA_036522535.1 Gemmatimonadales bacterium | reverse complement strand
TGGCGCCACGACCAGGCGCTCCTCGCCCAACAGGCGGTTCACGAGACTCGACTTGCCCACGTTGGGCCGCCCCACCACGGCGACACGGATAGGCGCGACGTCGTCCCCCGACCCTCTCAGGTCCTCTTCCCCTGAGCCACTCAGGTCCTCACTCTCTGGCCCTCGCAGGTCCTCGCCCCCTGACCCTCGAAGGTCCTCACCCCCTGACCGCCGGTCGTCCTCACCCCCTGACCCCCTCTCCGTTCCGGAGAGGGGGAACTCACCACGTCCGTCGTTCCCCCTCTCCCGAAGGGAGAGGGGGCCAGGGGGTGAGGACGATCGAGGGCCCGGAGATGAGGACGAGCGAGGGCCAGGGGGTGAGGACGAGCGAGGGCCAGGGGGTGAGGACGAGCGACCGCCAGGGGGTGAGGCCCTGAGCGGGAGGGCGTCGCCCAGCACTTCGACCACCCGGTCGAGCAGGTCCCCTGAGTTCGTCCCCACCGCCGCCGAGACCGGGAGCGGGTCCCCGAGTCCCAGCTCGTAGAATACGAGATGCCGCGTATCGGTGGGCAGCTGGTCGGCTTTGTTGGCCACGAGAATCACCGGCCGCTCCGCCCGCCGCAGGTACTCGGCGATCTCGAGGTCCCCGGGGTGCACGCCTTGCTCGACGTCCACGACGAACAGCACGACGTCGCTTTCGGCGACGGCCAGCTCAACCTGCGAGCGGACGGCCCGGCTCAAGGGGTCCCCGGCATGGGCGGTCATGCCTCCCGTATCGACCAGCCAGAAGCGCTGCCCGTTCCATTCCACCGAGCTGAAGTGGCGATCGCGCGTGACGCCCGGGCGGTCATCCACGATCGCCTCCCGGCGGCCCACAATCCGGTTGAAGAGCGTAGACTTGCCCACGTTCGGCCGACCGATGATGGCGACGGTGGGGGCGCCCTTCATCCCTCCCGCTCCCCCACCCCGAAATGCGGAACGCGGAACACGGAATGCGGAGTGTCAACCTGAACGTCGTGACGCGAACGACCTCTCTCTGCAATTCCGCATTCCGCACTCCGCACTCCGCATTCGGATAGCACGTCCGCAAAGTCGTAGGACAGCCGCACCGGAAAAGGCACTCGCGCCGCGAGGTCGTCAGCGCGCACATCGTCGATGAACACCAGGTCGTCGTTTACCGCTTCGGCAGGGAGCAACGCCAGATCCACGTCGTGGTGGTCCTTGAGGGCACGCTCGATAGCCGCCGCCGGCAGCAGGCCCGCCGTCGTGACCGAGACGCCGAACAGCGTGTTCTCGACCACGATCAGCTCGTACTCTGCCCCGGTCGCTCGGGCGAGGTCTTCGACCACGAGCGGCATCAGGGTCCGCATCGCCGTTCCGGTCACGACCCCGATGCGCTTGCCGGAGAGATCCGGGAGGTTGTCGCGGGCCGCGGCGATCCGCATCTGCAGGTACCGCACCGCCCCCACCCCGTTCTCCCGCTGGTCGAAGTCACCGTACCACTCGGGCGCCGGCAGCGGCGCTCCCGCGCGGAGGTACAGCTCGTCGGCCCCGAAACACCAGGGAAAGCCGCGCTCCGCGACGGCCCGCGTCGCGAACCGGTCAACCGTGGCGAGCGCGTCCCGGCAGTCGTCAGGGGTTGGCTCCCGGACGAGGTGGCGCTTCGAGAATTCGGTCAGCGCCACGGGGACCACCGAAACCGAGAGGATCGGCTTCCCGAGCCCGTACAGGTCGGTCAGGGTGCGAACCAGATCCTGCCCGTCGTTCACCCCTGGAACGAGCACGACCTGGGCGTGAAACTGGATTCCCTGCTTCCCGAACATGCGCAGCTGCGGGATGATCTCGGGTGCCTCGGGGTTGCGCAGCAGCCAGCGCCGGATGGTCGGGTTCGTGGCGTGCACGGACACGTACAGCGGCGAGAGGTGGTATTCGACGATTCGCGCCACGTCCCAGGGCTTGAGGTTGGTGAGCGTCGCGAAGTTTCCGTAGCGGAACGAGAGGCGGTAGTCGTCGTCCCGGATGTAGAGGGGCTCCCGCAGCCCGGCGGGATTGCCGTCGACGAAGCAGAAGTCACAGTGGTTGGCGCAGCGGCGGATCCGCGGCGGCTCGAGGGTCACCCCCATCGGCAGGCCCTCCGGACGCTCGACGTCGTACTCCACTTCCTGCCCCGTCGGAAGCTTCACGGCAAGGGTGAAGCGGTCCTCAGCCGTGAGGAACTCCCAGTCGAGGAAATCGTCGAGCGCGCGGCCGCTGACGGCGCGAAGCTCCGTGCCCGGCACGAGACCGAGTTCGGCACCGAGCGATCCCGGCGCCACCGACTGGACGCGAATCACATCATCCGCCTGGACTTCAAGGATTTTCTGAGCCTCACGTCGCAACTTCAACGCAGGCTACAACTTCCGTGGATCATGTAATATTGCCGATGCGTTCTCTCAGCGCCAGCCGGAGCCGCCCTCAAGTCGAACTCGAGGTCCTCCACGGGTGGTTTGAGTCTCCACAGCATGCATCGGCCAGCGGCCGAAGCCAAGAATGTGGAAAAGTTGCTCGACGTAGCAACATCCCTGAGGGATGGAGTACTGGCCAGGGAAATAAATCGCCCCACCATTCGGCGGGGTGGGGTCATGCAGAGCGGGCGGCGGGATTCGAACCCGCGACGTCCAGCTTGGGAAGCTGGCATTCTACCCCTGAATTACGCCCGCAGGCTTACGGCTACGTCACTTACACGGTCGGGCTGGCTCTCCAAGACCGTGGTGCCAATGGTGGTGCCAAACTCCACCGCGCGCAAGACACCCAACCGCTCTCCCAACTTAGCAGCGTGCTGCGCGACGCGGTACTCCTTGCGAAACAATACTCGGGGGCAGTATGGACGACGCGCCGCTGAATCACCCCACGGGATGTTGCTCCGGATCCCAGCGCAGGATCGCGTCCTCGACGCCCTTCAGATGGGCCCGCATCCGTTTCACGCCGAGCTTGGCGTCGCGCCGCTCCAGCGCCTCCAGAATGGCCAGATGGCCCTGGTGATCGCGCTCCCGTGATCCGAAGATGCTCAGGATCAGACGCTGCTCTTCGCTGAACAGCTCCCGCAGCACGTCGAGCAGCTGGACCAACACGGCGTTCCCCGAGGCGAGCGCGATCTGCCGGTGGAACGACATGTTGACGGTGCTCAGCACGTCGTCGTGCGCGAGGTTCTCACCGGCGGTCTTCAGGAGTCGTCGCATCTCCTGCAGATCCTCGGCCCTGAGGTGCTGTACCGCGTCGGCGACGGATTGCGCCTCGAGGGCCATTCGGGCGCGAATCAGGTCCAAGAGCAACTGCTTGGTGACCGTGCCCGGGTAGTCCGGACTCGCCAGGACCAGGACTTCCTCACCCCTGATCACGTACACACCCGAGCCGTGGCGGATCTCCACCATGCCGATAGTCTCGAGCTTCTTCAGCGCCTCGCGCACCGTCGGATGCCCCACGCCGAAGCGCTCCGCCATTTCCATGATGGGAGGCAGGCGGTCGCCCACCCGATAGTCGCCCCGCTGGATCATTCTCCTGATCCGACGGGCCAATCGATCGGACAGGCTCTGCTTCAGCTCGGGAGCGAATGCCGCGCTCGCGCCGTCGGCTCCCGCCCGCCGCCGTGCCGTGGTCGGATTCTTAGCCATAATGCTCCTCCCCGAGGCCGGCGCATGATCCTCCGGGTCATTCAAAGGTAAACCTG
>DATDFP010000404.1:0-6234 GCA_036522535.1 Gemmatimonadales bacterium | reverse complement strand
GGCGACCGGCCTCGCGCTCACGCGCATCGGCCGCTGCGCCCGTGGTGCGGGCGTGCGTCTGACGCAGGCCGGCCGGCCCGTCGCGGCGCCGCCGGGGTTCGACCACTTTGCGCGCGCCTCTCCATGATCCGCACTGCATGGTTCTACATCGTGGTCGTGTTCTCGACCATCATCCACGCGACGGCGCCGATCATTGCGGCGATGCTGCGGATCCGATACCGCCGGGGAGGGGTCTACGACTGGGGCACGAACGACTGGTCCCGAGACCTGCTGGCGGCGGCAGGGACCAAAGTACGGGCGGAGGGGCTCGAGCAGATCCCCCGAGACCGGCCCGTGGTGTACGCCTCGAACCACTCCTCGATGTTCGACATCTGGGCCCTCGCCGCGACGCTGCCGGGCTCGGTGCGCTTCGTCGCCAAGGAGGAGTTGACGCGGGTACCGCTCTTGGGCCCGGCGATGCTCGCGGCGGGGCACATCAGCATCGCCCGTGGGAGGAAGAAGCAGGCGTTCGAGGCCTACGCGCGCGCCGCCCAGACCATCAGGAGCGGCTTCTCAGCGGTCGTCTTCCCCGAGGGCACGCGCAGTCGCACCGGCGAGCTGTTGCCGTTCAAGAACGCGCCGTTCGGCCTGGCGATCGCCGCCCAGGTCCCCATCGTCCCGGTGTACGTCCACAATACCTTCGAGATCCTGCCCAAGGGGGGCTTCCGGCTGCACCCGCGACCGATCCTGATCCGCATCGGGGAGCCGATCCCGACGGAGGGGCTCACGCCCGACGATCGGGAGCGGCTGCGCGACCGGGTGCGGGCTGCGATCCTCGATCTCAGGGCCCGCGTTGACGCCGAGGCGCCGGCCCGCTAGGGTAGGCGGCCATGAGCACGATCATTTCCGTCCATGCGCGCGAAATCCTCGACAGCCGGGGCAACCCGACGATCGAGACCGATGTCACCCTGGCGAGCGGCGCGGCCGGCCGGGCGGCCGTCCCCAGTGGGGCGTCCACCGGTGAGCACGAGGCCGTGGAGCTGCGCGACGGGGACCAGAAGCGCTTCGGCGGTAAGGGCGTCCTCGAGGCCGTGAAGCATGTCAACGAGGCGATCGGCCCGCGGCTCGAGGGCATGCCCGGGGAAGACCAGATCGCGGTCGACTACGCGATGCTCGATCTCGACGGCACGCCGAACAAGAGCCACCTGGGAGCGAACGCCATCCTCTCCGTCTCCCTCGCCGTGTCGCGCGCCGCGGCCCAGGATGCGGGGTTGCCGCTGTATCGCTACCTCGGGGGTCCGGTGGTGAACGTCCTCCCCGTGCCGATGATGAACATCTTGAACGGCGGTGCCCATGCCGCGAACAACGTGGACTTCCAGGAGTTCATGATCGTGCCGATCGGTGCGGAGAGCTTTCCCGACGGCCTCCGCATCGGCGTCGAGGTGTTCCATTCGCTCAAGAGGGTCCTGCAGAAGCGGAACCTCTCGACCGCCGTCGGGGACGAAGGCGGGTTCGCGCCCAACCTGCCCGGCGACGAGGCCGCGCTCGAGGTGGTCCTGGCCGCGATCGGGGGCGCCGGCTACGAGCCGGGGAAAGACGTGGCGATCGCCCTGGATCCGGCGGCGTCCGAGCTGTATCAGGACGGCGCCTACGTCTTCAAGAAGAGCGGGGGAGAAAAAAAGACGGCGGAGGAGATGATCGTGCTGTACAAGAGCTGGATCGACCGGTACCCGATCGTCTCGATCGAGGACGGCCTGGCGGAGGACGACTGGGCCGGGTGGGCGAAGCTCACGGAAGCGCTCGGGTCCCGCGTGCAGCTCGTGGGCGACGATCTCTTCTGCACCAACGTGGAGCGCCTCGACCGCGGCATCGAGGAGGGGTGCGCCAACGCGATCCTCATCAAGCTGAACCAGATCGGCACCCTCACCGAGACGCTGCAGTGCATCGCGCACGCGCGCTCGAACGGCTACGGGGCGGTGATCTCGCATCGCTCGGGCGAGACGGAGGACACGTTCATCGCGGATCTCGCCGTGGCCACCGGGGTGGGGCAGATCAAGACCGGAAGCGCATCGCGCACCGACCGTGTGGCCAAGTACAACCAGCTGATCCGCATCGCCGAGGAGCTGGGCGACGTGGCCTACTACCCCGGCCGGGAGCTGTACGGGTTGTGACCCGGGCCCGCTTGACCGGCCTCGCCGCCGCCGCGCTGCTCGCAGGGGTGGCCTTCCAGGCCGGTGAGTACAGCACGCTCGACTGGCTCATGCTGCGGGGCCGGCTGGCACGCGAGCGCCAGGCGGTGCGGGAGCTCGAAGTCGAGCTCGACTCGCTCGCGCGGCGCGCGCGCGCCCTGGACTCGGACCCCGTGGCGCAAGAGCGCGCAGCGCGGGAGGAGTTCGGCATGATCCGAAACGGCGAGGTGCTCTACCGGCTCGTGCCGCGGGTCGCGCCGTCGCCAAGTCCGTGAAATCCGTTGCTTCGCTGCCCCACGTGTCGTAGTTCCTAAGCGGCACAGGCGCCTCGACGATGCAGTCAGGCCTCGCCCGTGGCCGGTTCGTCGTCACTCACCGCTCGGCACGATCTTTGATTTCCCTCGCCCGCCGCGCGAACAGCTTCTCGGAACCAACTCTTTCGAAGGGACGCCTTGAGAAGGCTCCTCCGCTCGCCGTTCCCCGAGATCGGCGCCGTCACTCTGCTTCTAGCGCAGTCATGTACGGAAACGCCGGGGGAGCCGCATCGCGCAGGCCCGACGAGGAGCACCACGGCGCCGGCAGAGGTTGTGCTCGCCGGCGCGGGCGACATCGCCCGCTGCGACGGCCAGGACGACGAAGCCACGGCCGCTCTGCTCGATGGCATCCCCGGTACGGTCATCACGCTCGGCGACAACGTCTACGGCAGCTCCACCGTCTCCCCCGACTTCAACTGCTACGATCGCTCCTGGGGCCGCCACAAGGCGCGCACCCGGCCGGCCGTCGGCCACATGGAGTACTGGAGCCCTGGCGCCGCGACCTACTGGCAGTACTTCGGGGCGACCGCGGGGGATTCGGGCAAGGGCTACTACAGCTACGACCTGGGCGGCTGGCACATCGTCGTGCTGAACTCGGGCATAGACATGAGCGCGGGCTCGGCGCAGGAGCAGTGGCTCGCCGCCGATCTTGCCGGCAATGCGGCCCTCTGCACGCTGGCGTACTGGCACGTGCCGCGTTTCAGTACGGTACCGAACCCTGACGGCCTGCGGGTGCTGCCGGCACTGAAGCCGTTGTGGGACGACCTGTACGCGGCAGGGGCGGAGCTCGTGGTCAACGCCCACTACGAAGTGTACGAGCGCTTCGCGCCGCAGACGCCCGATGGCGCAGCCGACCCGAGGCGCGGGATACGGGAGTTCATCGTCGGCACGGGCGGCATGGGCCTGAACACGTTCACGCTCGCGCCCCTCGCGAATAGCGAGGTGCGCAACAGCGGCGCGCCGGGCGTCTTGCAGCTCACGCTCAGGGACGGCGGTTACTCCTGGCAATTCATTCCCGTGGCCGGCAAAACGTTCAGCGACTCGGGGCAGGCCACCTGTCACGGAGCCGGCGCTCCTCGCCCGGTGGAGTCGGTCGACGTCTCCCCGTCGAGCGGCAGCGTCGAGGTTGGCGCCACGCTCCAGTTCACCGCCACGGCGAGGGATGCCAGTGGTCAGCAGGTCGACGCTGAGCCGGCGACCTGGACGAGCAGCGACACCACCGTGGCCCGCGTCAACGCCAAGGGTGTCGTTACGGGATGGACGCCCGGGACGGCGACGATCAGCGCGACCATGGAAGGCAAGAGCGGCACGGCGAGCGTCACCGTGGTGCCGACCAGCGCCGCCGTCCTCGTGGGCGCCGGCGACATCGCGGACTGCACCAGCATCTACGACGAGGCCACGGCTGAGCTGCTCGACGAGATTCCGGGCACCGTCTTCACCGCCGGCGACAACGCCTACCCCGACGGGACCCCCGACCAATACACCAACTGCTATGGACCCACTTGGGGCCGCCACAAGGCGCGCACGCGGCCGGTTGCGGGGAACCATGACTACGCAACCGCCGGGGCGGCCGGCTACTTCGGCTACTTCGGGGCCGCCGCCGGAGACAGGGCAACCGGTTATTACAGCTACGATCTGGGCTCCTGGCACATCGTCGCGTTGAACAACTACCAGCCGATGGCCCCGGGTACCGACCAGGAGCAGTGGCTCCGCGCCGATCTCGCCGCCAGCTCAAAGCAGTGCACGCTCGCCATCTGGCACGAGCCGCTCTTCACCTCGGGCGTAAGCGGGGGTGGGGCGATCGGCACGCGAGCGCTGTGGCAGGCGTTGTACGAAGCCGGCGCGGAAGTGGTGGTGGTGGGGCACGATCACGACTACGAACGGTTCGCGCCGCAAACGTCGGGTGGCTCCGTCGACGCGGCCTACGGGATCCGGGAATTCGTCGTCGGCACCGGGGGCGCGGGCCTGATGGACTTCGTCACGGTCGCCCCGCACAGCGAGGTGCGCAACAACAGCGCCCATGGCGTGCTGAAACTCACCCTGCGGGACTCCGGCTACGAGTGGAGGTTCATTCCGGACGCCGGTCAGACGTTCAGCGACGCCGGGAGCGCGCCCTGCCACGGACCTCCGGGCGACAGGCCGCCGACGCCGTCCTTCTCGGAGAGCTGCGCCGGGCTGACGTGCGACTTCACCGACGCGAGCACCGATCCTGATGGTCGCGTGGTGGCCTGGAGCTGGAACTTCGGCGACGGGAGCACATCGACCAACGAGAATACCTCGCACACGTACGCGGCGCCGGGGCGCTACAACGTGTGGCTGACGGTGACGGACGACAAGGGGGCGACGGGCAGCACCCTGCAGTCGGTGACGGTCACGGCCGAGAACCAGGCGCCCACAGCGGCCTTCAACGCGCGCTGCACAGGGCTCGCCTGCAATTTCACCGATGAGAGCAGCGATCCTGACGGGCTCGTGGTGGCCTGGAGCTGGACCTTCGGCGACGGCGCCACCTCGAACAGCCAGCATCCGTCTCACACATACAGCGCTGCGGGAACCTACTCCGTTCTCCTGACGGTGACGGACAACAAGGGGGCCACGGGCAGCAGGTCGCAGTCGGTGACGGTCACGGCCACGAACCAGTCGCCGACCGCGGCCTTTACGTCCGGCTGCACGGGCCTTAGCTGTAGCTTCACCGACGCGAGCAGCGATCCGGATGGCCGGGTGGTGGCGTGGAGCTGGAGCTTCGGTGACGGGGGCGGCTCGAGTAGCCAGAGCCCGTCGCACACATACGGGGCGGGCGGGACGTACACGGTGCGGCTCACGGTCACCGACGACGATGGGGCCACGGGCAGCACGACGCAGTCGGTGACGGTCACGGCGCCGAACCAGCCGCCGCGGGCGTCGTTCTCGGCGAGCTGCAGCGGGCTGAGCTGCAGCTTCAGCGACGCGAGCAGCGATCCGGATGGCCGGGTGGTGGCCTGGAGCTGGAGCTTCGGTGACGGGGGCGGCTCGAGTAGCCAGAGCCCGTCGCACACATACGGGGCGGGCGGCACGTACACGGTGCGGCTCACGGTCACCGACGACCATGGGGCCACGGGGAGCACGACGCAGTCGGTGACGGTCACGGCACCGAACCAGCCGCCCACTGTGCGTGCCGGATCGGACGTAACCATGCTTCCCGGGCTCTTCAACCTGCAGGCGACGTTCAGCGATCCGGACGACGACGGACCGTGGACCTATACCATCAGCTGGGGCGATGGACTCTCGAGCAGCGGGCAGACGTCGGACCAGTCCAGTCGCATCACCGGGACCCATCCGTACCTGGTTCCGGGCCAGTACCGGGTGCGCGTGTCGGTGACCGATGAGCACGGCGCCACCGGGGCGGACGAGCTCATCGTGACGGTCAAGGTTCTCTAGCCCGCCGGGAGTGCGGCGTGATCCGAAACGGCGTCATTGCGGGACAGCCTGCAGCGTGATCTCGGTGAGGCGCGTCGTCTGGCCCGCCGGCAGGTCGATGGTGCGCTCGTACGGCAGAAAGCCCTCGTGCTCCACGCGCAGCCGGTGCAAGCCGGGAGAAACCACGACCCCGCCGAGCGGCGTCGTACCGACGAGCTGTCCATCGATGTACACAGAGCCCGAGGGCGTCGCTTCGACGAGTAGGACCGCGGGCTCCACGCCGCGGCTGGTCGGCGCGAGCTCGATGGGCGCGGACGGCGCGAGGCCCGATGGCGCGGGCGCCTGGCGCGCGGGCGCAC
>DATDFP010000403.1:0-2194 GCA_036522535.1 Gemmatimonadales bacterium | reverse complement strand
CTCGGCGTCCGGAGCCGGCGCCCCGGCGCCGCCGGCCCCGAGCGCGCCAAGCTGCTCCAACTTCGGGATCAGCGACCGGAACTCGAGCTCGGTGAAGAGCTGGCTCAAGCGTGGGAGGTCGGGCGACCGCACCCGCAGCGTCTCGAGGTCGAGTGTCACCGGGACGTCGCGCCGAATCGTGACCAGCTCTCGTGAGAGGCGCGCCAGCTCGGCGTCGCGCTCGATCGCCTCCCGCGCTCGCTTCCCGGAGATTCGGTCCGCGCCCGCCAGGATCGCGTCGAGATCGCCGAACGTCTTCAGGAGCTCGAGCGCGGTTTTCTCTCCCACGCCCTTCACGCCGGGAACGTTGTCGGATGTGTCACCGACGAGCGCGAGATAGTCGACGACGCGCTCGGGTGGGACGCCCAGGCGGTCGCCCGCGTTGGACTCGTCCACCCACTGCTCCTCGACCGCGGCCGGCCCGCGACGCCCCGGATTGAGCAGCGCGATCCGAGGCCCGATGAGCTGATAGAAGTCCTTGTCGCCCGACACGATCACGGCCTGCAGCTCGCGGACCGCCGCGGCGGTCGCGAGCGTCCCGATCACGTCGTCCGCTTCGTATCCTTCCACGCCAATTATGGGGACACGGAACGCCTCGAGGATCTGCCCGATCCGCTCCACCGAGCGGTCGAAGTCCTGCTGCAATTCGTCGCTGAGCTTCTCGCGCGTCGCCTTGTATCCATCGTATGTCCGGCGGCGGAACGACTCGCCGACGTCGTGCACCCAGGCGAGGTAATCGGGGCGCCACTGCTCGAGCAGGCGGAGGACGAAGTTCGTGACCCCCCAGGCGGCGGAGGTATTCTCGCCGCGCCGCGTGGTGAGGGGACGCGCGATCATCGCGAAGAAGGCGCGATAGATGAGCGCGTAGCCGTCAACGAGATACACCGTGGGAAGAGACGGGGCGGGGGGGACCCGAGCGGGCATGGGCGGAACGATAATCAGGGGGCCGACGGGGGGCCGATGGGAGCCGACGAAAACCCCGCCCGGTGCGCTACCGAGCGGGGCAAGACCGCTGGCGCGGGGCGCTGCGCTACACCCGAACCACGTTTTGGGCGTGAAGCCCTTTGTCGCCGGACTTCACCTCGAATTCCACCGTCTGACCCTCCGCAAGCGTCTTGAACCCGTCCATCTGGATGGCGGAGAAATGCACGAACACGTCCTCGCCACCCTCTTGTTCAATGAAGCCGTAGCCCTTGGCGTCATTGAACCACTTCACCTTTCCCTTTGCCATTCGATCTGCCTCCTGCAGAGTCCCACATAGGGCGTAACGCCGCCCGACACCAGTGTCGGAGCGCGATAGAAATGACGCGGCCATAGAATGTTGTCAAGCGACCCCGAAGTGACCCGGTCGCAATCGCGTAAGCGACGGTCTTTCAATTGGTTGCCGTCACGTACAGGGCGCGGTACAACTCGCGGTTGCGAAGCACCGAGCGGACGTAGCCCCGCGTCTCCTGGTACGGAATCAGCTCGATGAACTCATCAGGGTCTTGAGCGCTGTCGCGGGCGAGCCAGCGCTCGACCGGCGTGGTCCCGGCGTTGTAAGAGGCCACCGCGGCTTCGATCCGCCCCCCGAAGCGGCGCAGCAGCTCGGCGAGATGGGCCGCGCCGAGGTGCAGGTTCAGGTCGGGCACCGTGATCCACTCGGGATAAAACGTGACGTCGAGCCCGCGGGCGGTGAGGGCGGCCGTGCCGGGCAGGAGCTGCACCAGGCCGCGAGCGCCGGCCGGCGACAGCGCCTCGGCATCGAAGACGCTCTCCTGGCGCACGAGCGCGACCAGCAAGAGGGGGTCCACGCCGAATTCCGCGGCCTCCGCCTCGACGGTGCGGCGGTTCGGCCAGGGGAAGATGGCGCGCAGCACACGTGGGTCGTTGGGCGCTTTCAGCGCGGCCTGCCAACCCAAGCGCACCGCCGCGGGACCCCATCCCCGCGCGGCCAGGCCGTCGCTCCAGGCGAGCAGGGCGTCCACGTCCAACTGGGCCGCCCGCCCCAGGACGGCGCGCACTTCGGCGTCGGCCGCGCTGTCGAGACCCGCGAGCAGCAACGTGTCGAGCCGGCCGAGGGAAGTGGCCACGGCGGGAGGCGGGGGCGGCAGCGGGGGCGCCGCGAGTCGGAGCGGCGGCAGGTCCACGTCCCGGCGGGCGCGCACGCCGTAGT
>DATDFP010000402.1:0-10033 GCA_036522535.1 Gemmatimonadales bacterium | reverse complement strand
CACCAGGCCGGGGCGGAGCGGCCGGGCACGATGGCGGCGGTGCTGGGTCTCGCCACGGCGGACGTCGAGGCCGCGTGCCGGGAGGCCTCGAGCGACGGATCCGTCGCCGTGCCTGCGAACCTCAACGCGCCGGACCAGACGGTCATCTCCGGCGATCCGGACGCCGTGGCGAGGGCCGGGGAGGCGTGCCGGGCGCGGGGCGCGAAGCGGGTGATCCCCCTCAAGGTGAGCGGCGCCTTCCACTCCCCGCTCATGGCGCCGGCCGCAGAGCAACTGCGGGGCGCGCTCGAGACGGCGCCGTTCCAGGATCCGGCGTTCCCCGTGATCGCCAACGCCACGGCCGAGCCCGTGCGAGAGGCGGCCCGGGCCCGGCGGCTCCTCGCCGACCAGCTCACGGCGCCCGTGCGCTGGGTCGCCTGCATGCAGCAGGCCGCCCGGCTGGCCGGGGCGGGAGAGCGCGCGCAGTTCGTCGAGATCGGACCGGGGCGGGTACTCGCCGGACTCCTGAGGCGGATCGTGCCAAACGCGGACGTCGTGAGCCTCGGGACGGCGGATGAGGTGGCGACGTTCTTGGAAGCGGCTTGAGAAAATGCGGAGTGCGGAATGCGGAACGCGGAACGTCGATACAGGCTTCGAACAGCGGAGTCGACCCTCGACGCCATCCCATCAATTCCGCGTTCCGCGTTCCGCGTTCCGCGTTGGGTGTGGTGGATGAAGATCGATCTCTCCGAAAGGGTGGCCGTCGTGACGGGGGGCAGCCGCGGTATCGGCTACTCGATCGCACGGTCGCTCGCGGGGGCGAGGGCGAAGGTGGCGGTGGTGGCGCGGGATGGCGTCAGGGCGAACGCGGCGGCGACTTCCCTGGGCGACGGCGCGGGGCGCGGCTATTCCTGTAACGTGAGCGACGCCGGGCAGGTCGAGACGGCGGTCGCGGCGGTCGAGAAGGACTTCGGCCAGATCGACATCCTCGTGAACAACGCCGGGACGACGCGGGACAACCTCTTGTTCCGGATCAGCGAGGAAGATTGGAACACGGTCATCGACACGAATTTGAAGGGCGCCTTCCTGATGACGAAGCACGCGGCGCGGGGGATGATCAAGCGCCGCTGGGGCCGGATCATCAACATCACGAGCGTCGTAGGGATCGCCGGCAACAAGGGACAGGCGAACTACACCGCTTCGAAGGCGGGCCTGATCGGGCTCACCAAGTCGGTGTCCAAGGAGCTCGCCTCGCGGAACGTGCTGGTGAACGCCGTGGCGCCGGGGTTCATCGACACTGAGCTGACCCAGGCGATCACCCCGGAAGCGCGGGAGAGCTTCATCAGGGCGATCCCGCTGGGCCGCCTCGGCGGGGGGCCGGACGTGGCGTCCGCCGTGCTCTTTCTCACGTCCGAGTACGCGAGCTACATTACGGGGCAGGTGCTGGTCGTCGACGGCGGCATGGTGCTGTGACCGATTTTTCCACACCTCCTTTGAGGGCACCCCATGGCAATGGACATGAAGCAGCTCGAAGAGAAGGTCAAAGACATCATCGTCGAAGAGCTGGGCGTGGAGCGCGACAAGCTCACGGCCGACGCGAGCTTCATGGAAGACCTGGGCGCCGACAGTCTGGACACCGTCGAGCTGGTCATGGCCTTCGAGAAGGAATTCGACATCGACATCCCCGACGAGGAAGCAGAGAAGCTGCGGACCGTGGGGCAGGCGCTCCAGTACCTTCACGACAAGATGGGGAAATAGCGGGTGCCGCGCCGCGTGGCGGTCACGGGTCTGGGGCTGATGACGCCGCTCGGGACCGACGTTCAGAGCACGTGGGACGGTCTCGTCGCGGGTCGCTCGGGCGCGGGGCCGATCACGCGGTTCGACCCGTCGCAGTCGCCGGTGCGGTTCGCCTGCGAGGTGCGGGGCTTCGACCCGGCGCGCTATCTCGAGAAGAAGGAGATCCGCCGCTACGACCTGTTCGCGCAATACGCGATCGGGGCGGCCGAGCAGGCGGTCGTGGACGCCTGCCTGGCGAGTGACTGGGGCAAGGTGCGCCTGGAACGGGTGGGCGTGCTGATCGGGACGGGGACGGGCGGGGTGGCCACCTTCGAGGAGAACTGCCGCGCCCTGGTCGAAAAGGGGCCGAGCCGGGTCTCGCCGTTCTTCATCCCCATGTACATGCCCAACGCGGCCGCGGCCCTGATCTCGATGCGCTATGGCGCCAAGGGCCCGAACTACTGCACCGTGTCGGCGTGCGCGTCGTCCGCGCACGCGCTGGCGGACGCGCTGCAGCTGATCCGCAACGACGCGGCGGACGTCATAATCGCCGGCGGCGCCGAGGCGGCGATCACCCCGCTCGCCGTGGCGAGCTTCGCCAATATGAAAGCGCTCTCCGAGCGCAACGACGACCCGACGACGGCGAGCCGGCCGTTCGACAAGGACCGCGACGGGTTCGTGATGGGTGACGGGGCCGCGGTGATGATTTTGGAAGAGTGGGAGCACGCGCGGCGCCGCGGCGCGAAGATCTACGCCGAGCTGGCCGGGTTCGGGATGACCGCCGACGCGCATCACATCACGGCGCCCGCGGCCGACGGCGCCGGCGCGCAGGGGGCCATGCGGCTCTGTCTGGCGGACGGCGGCGTGCAGCCGGAAGAGGTCCGCTACATCAACGCCCACGGCACATCCACGCCGGCTGGCGACGCGGCCGAGACGGCGGCCGTGAAGGCGGTGTTCGGCCCCCACGCCCGGCGGCTCGTCTTCGGATCCACAAAGTCCATGACCGGTCACCTGCTCGGCGCGGCTGGGGCGCTCGAGGCGGCGGTGTGCGCCCTGGTCGTGCAGAGGGGGATCATCCCGCCCACCATCAACCAGTTCACCCCCGACCCGGCCTGCGACCTCGACTCCGCGCCCAACAAGGCGGTGCAGCGGCCGGTGAGCGTCGCGCTGTCGAACTCCTTCGGGTTCGGCGGCCACAACGTGACGCTTGCCGTGCGGCGGGCGGCGTGATCCCAATGCGGAACGCGGAATGCGGAATGCGGAATTTCAGTGAGAGGTCGTGCCGCCGCGCGATGCTCACCCTTACATTCCGCATTCCGCACTCCGCATTCCGCACTTATTCCCTCGTCGCATGACCGCCCGGGACCCGGCCCTCCAGCCGGTCGCGGACAAGGTCGAGCTCGGGGAGCGCCTCACCCGGGCCGATGCGCTCACACTCTTCAATTCGCCCGACCTCCTCGGGCTAGGCCGGCTCGCCGACCGAGCCAACCGTCGCCGTAACGGTGACCGGGTGTACTTCGCGGCGAACCAGCACATCAATCCGACGAACGTCTGTGTTCTCCGCAACACCTGCGTCTTCTGCTCGTTCGCGCGCATGCCGCAGGAGGACGGGGCGTACACGCGCAGCCTCGACGAGGTGTTCGCCGAGGCCGAGGCCGCGCGCGACAACCCGACCCGAGAGTTCCACATCGTCGGCGGCCTGCACCCGAAGCTGAGGCTCGGCTACTACCTCGACATGTTCCGCGGCCTGGCAGAGCGCCACCCCGGCGTCCAGATCAAGGCCCTCACCGCCGTGGAGGTCGCCCACCTCGCCCACCTCGAGCACCTGAGCGTGCGCGAGGTCCTCCTCGCCATGAAGGAAGCGGGCGTGACGACGCTGCCGGGCGGCGGCGCCGAGGTCTTCAGTCCCGCCGCTCGCGCCACGATCGCCGACAGGAAGCTCTCGGGCGAGGCCTGGCTTGCCGTGCACCGCGAGGCCCACCAGCTCGGCATTCCTTCCAACTGCACGATGCTCTACGGCCACGTCGAGACGATGGAAGACCGCGTGGACCACCTGCTCGCGCTCCGCGCGCTTCAGGACGAGACCGGTGGCTTCCTCACCTACATCCCGCTCGCGTATCACCCGGACCACAACGAGCTGGGCGAGGCGCTGGGCCGACAGGGGACGGCCACGTCGGGTTTCGACGACCTCAAGAACATCGCCGTCGGCCGCCTGGTGCTCGACAACGTCCCGCACGTCAAGACCCACTGGCCCATGGTGACGCCCTTCATCTCTCAGGTCGCCCTCACCTTCGGGTGCGACGACCTGGAGGGCACGGTGGTGTTCGAGCGGGTCTACCACGAGGCGGGGGCGGGCACCCCGATGTGGCTGTCGTACGATCAGATCATCGAGCTGATCCGCGGAGCAGGGAAGGAGCCGGTCGAGCGCGACTCACTCTATCGGGTGGTGCGCACGTTCGAGGACTGGGTGCCCGCCGCGGCCGCCGCGCGGCCCCCCCGGCCCCAGGGACCGCAGGGTCCGACCTTCCACATCTCCCACCGACCCCGGGCTACCCCGGGCACTGACCCCGGGCGCAAGCCCGGGGTCCCGGGGATCGACATGCGCGTTGGCCGTATCGGCTACATCAACTGTTATCCCGTTTACGGGGCAATCGACCGCGGCGTGGTCGCGCTCGCGGCCGAGCTGGTGACCGGCACGCCGGTAGAGCTGAACGATCTGCTCGTCGCCGGCGAGCTCGACGTCAGCGTGATCAGCGCGGTAGAGTACGCGCGGCACGCCCGGGATCTCGTGCTCCTGCCCGAGCTCGCGATCTCATGCGACGGCCCGGTGCGGAGCGTCGCCCTGTTCAGCCGGCGCCCGGTCGGCCAGTTGGACGGGCGGACGGTGCTGCTCACCGCCTCCTCCCGCACGGCGGTGGCGCTCCTGGACCTGCTGTGTCGCGACGTCTGGAAGGTGCGACCACGCTTCGCCCAGGCGCGGGCGGAAAGTCCGGACCTGGGCGCGCTCGGGCGGCTGCCCCATGATGGCGTCCTCGTGATCGGGGACGCGGCGCTGCTGCTCGCGGCGCGGCGCGCATACCCCCATCGCTACGATCTGGGAGAGGAGTGGAAGCGCTGGACCGGCCTGCCTTTCGTGTTCGCCGTGTGGGCGGCGCGCCGCGGCGCGACGGGCAATACGGTGAAGGCGCGCCGCGTTCACGAGGCATTGCTGGCGTCGCGCGCCTGGGGACTCGAGCACCTGGACGTCCTCGCCGAGGCGGCCGCCCGCTCCACCGGACTCCCTCATGCCACGTGCCTCGAATATTTCGCGGGGCTCGACTACGCTCTCCGGGACAGGCACCTGGCCGGGCTCACCGATTTCTTCCGCCGCCTCGCCGCGGACGGCCTCATCCCCGACGCGTCGCTCCAGTTCCTGCACGTGGCGTGACCGTGGTCAGCCGCGCCGGTACCGAGTTCCGCTCCTACCTCGAGCTCTACGAGCGGGCCTCGCTCCTCGAGCTGGGCGCGCTCGCCGACGAGCGGCGCTGGCAGCTCCACCCCGAGAACGTCGTCACCTACATCATCGACCGGAACATCAACTACACCAACGTCTGCGTCGCCGACTGCAAGTTCTGCGCGTTCTACCGGCGCCCCAGGCACAGCGAGGGCTACGTCCTCTCGTTCGAGGAGATCGGCCGCAAGATCGACGAGGTGAAGGCGCTAGGCGGCGTGCAGATCCTCATGCAGGGGGGCCACAACCCCTACATCCCGTTCGAGTGGTACCTCGAGTTGCTCCGCTACATCAAGCGGCACCATCCCATCCACATCCACGCCTTCTCGCCGTCGGAGATCGACTTCTTCGCCGGTCGCTACGGGATCTCGATCGAGGCGGTGCTCAAGGAGCTGATGGCCGCCGGGCTCGACTCGATCCCCGGCGGGGGCGGTGAGATCCTGGTTCAGGAGATCCGCGACCGGGTCGCGAAGAAGAAAGCCGGGGCCGACCGCTGGCTCGAGGTGATGGAGACCGCGCACCGACTGGGATTGAAGACCTCAGTGACGATGATGTTCGGCTTGGGCGAGACGCTCGCCGACCGGATCGAGCACCTCGTTCGGGTCAAGGAGGTGCAGGCGCGCACCGGCGGGTTCACCGCGTTCATCTGCTGGCCGCTCCAGCCCGAGCACACCGAGCTCGAGCACCTGGGCAAGACCGACGCGGTCGCTTATCTGCGCACCCAGGCGATCTCCCGCATCGTGCTCGACAACGTCCCCAACATCCAGGCCTCGTGGGTGACGATGGGGCCGAAGATCGGCCAGGTGGCGCTGCGCTTCGGCGCGAACGACTTCGGGTCGCTGATGATGGAGGAGAACGTCGTCTCCGCCGCAGGCACGACGTGGCGGATGACCCTGCCCGAGATGCAGCGCCTCATCGCAGACGCGGGTTACATCCCGAAACAGCGGCGCCAGGACTACTCGGTCATCGAAACGCCGGGAAACGGGAAACGGGAAACGGTAGACGTCGATGGCTGACGTCCTCATTCTCGTCGGCTCGGAAAACGACAAGCCGCTCATCGAGCCGGCCTTCGACGTCCTGACGCAGGCGGGCGTCTCCTACGAGTTCCGGGTCTCCTCCGCCCACCGGCAGCCCGATCAGACGGGCCAGCTCGTCAGGAACGCGCGCGCAAGCGGGTTCCGGGTAGTGATCGCGGGCGCGGGCCTCTCGGCGGCGCTTCCGGGATTCGCCGCCTCGCTCACCGACCTCCCCGTCATCGGGGTGCCGTTCGCCGTGGGAGCGCTGAACGGGCTCGACGCCCTACTGGCGACATCGCAGACGCCGAGCGGAGTGCCGGTCGCGACTGTGGGGATCGACAACGTGAAGAACGCCGCCCTGCTCGCGATCCGGATTCTCAAAGCTTGATGGCGCGCGCGGCGCTGCGCATTGTGCACACAATACTGCACATTCTGCACAACCTGTGGAACGAGGTGGAAACGAGCCTGTTGCGCCCGCGCCACAGCGGCGCGGACGGGAAGGACGCATGCGCGTCGGCATCGGCTACGACTCGCACCGCTTCGCCGACGGCCGCCGGCTGATCCTGGGGGGAGTGGAGATCCCCCATTCTTGGGGCCTCGCCGGCCATTCGGACGCCGACGCCGTGGCCCATGCCCTCACCGACGCGATCCTGGGCGCTGCAGGGTTGGGGGACATCGGCGCCCTGTTTCCGGACACCGAGGCCCGCTGGAAGAACGCGGACTCGATCACCCTCCTGAACCACGCCTACCGGAAAGTCACCGAAGCCGGCCTGCACTTCGTGAGCGCGGACATCACCGTGATCGCCGAGCAACCGAGGATTGGACCGTACGTAGGCGAGATGCGGCGCAAGCTCGCGGGCGCGCTCTCCACGCCGGAGGCCGCCGTCTCGGTAAAGGGGAAGAGCAACGAAGGGATGGGGTGGATCGGCAGGGGAGAGGGCGTAGCCGTGCTGGCGGTGGCCGTGCTCCAGTGAGATCCGCGGCCCAATTGAAGGTAGGGGCACAGCATGCTGCGCCCCTACACGGCGTTCACCGACGCTCGCTCTGCGCGGAGCACACACCTGGCTGACCTGCTGACCACGCTCGAATCCCTCCCCCCGGGCCTCCTCTACGCCGCGATCGCCGCGCTTGCCGCGCTGGAGAGCGTCTTTCCGCCCGTGCCCGCCGATACCGCGGCGGCGTTCGGAGCCTTTCTCGCGGGCCGGGGGAGGATGAGCGCGTGGGCCGTGTTCGCGCTCACCTGGGGCGCCAACGTCGGCTCGGCGGCGGCGGTGTACGGTCTCGCCCGACGTTACGGGCGGGCGTTCTGTCGCGGCCGGATCGGCCGGAAGCTCGTGTCGGAGAACGTGCTGCAACACATCGAGCGGCAGTACCACCGACACGGCTCGTACGGAATCTTCCTGAGCCGGCTCCTGCCGGTGTGGCGCGCCGTGGTGCCCCCGTTTGCCGGGATCGCGGGGCTCTCGGCGCCTCGCACGCTCGTCCCCCTCGCCCTCGCCTCGGGTCTTTGGTACGGGACCTTGATCTTCCTCATTGCGACGCTGGGCGCCAATTTCGACGCCGTTCTGGCGACCCTGGGCCGCGTCAACCGCGTGCTCGCGGTGGTCGCGCTGGCGGCGTTGCTGGGGCTGGCCTTCGCGCTGAGGCGACGGCTCAAGCGGTAAGAAACCACGTCATGACCGCAACCGACGACACGTCCGGAGTCCGTTTTCCCCCGCCGCTCATTTACGTCGGGGGGTTCGTGATCGGCTACCTCTTGGATCGGGCGGTTCCCCTCAGGCTCACATCCCGGTCGCTCGGCGAACCCCTCGGGTGGGCCCTGGTCGCCGTGGGAGTAGTGCTCATGGGCAGCGCGGTCGTGACCTTCCGCCGCGCGGGAACGTCGCTGAACCCCGCCAGGCCCACGACCACGGTCGTCGTGCATGGGCCGTACCGGCTCACGCGAAACCCGATGTACTTGGGCTGGGTGATCGCCTACCTCGGGTGCGTGCTCCTCACGAACACGGTCTGGCCGCTCGTGTCGCTGCCGATCGTGCTCGTCCTGATCAGCCGCGCGGTGATCGCGAAGGAGGAGCGCTACCTCGACGCCAAATTCGGAGACGCGTACCGGGCGTACAAGGCCCGGGTGCGGCGCTGGCTCTGATCGACGGCGTGTTGGACCGGGCCTTCTACCTCGAGCAGTTCCGGGACTATCTCTCGCTCGAGGCGGGAACCAGCGCCAACACGGTCCACAACTACATGCGCGACATCCGGCGGCTCGCCTCGCATGCCTCACGCCGGGGAGCGCAGGGCCCCGACGCCGTGACGGCGGCACAGCTGCGCGAGCTCATCTACGACCTCAAGGATCTCGGCCTCGCGCCCGCCACGATCCGGCGCCAGCTCTCGGCGATCCGGACGTATTATCGGTTCCTCGTGGGTGAGGCGCATGCGACGCGCGATCCGAGTGAGCGGCTCGAGTCACCCAAGCAATGGCGCCGGGTGCCGACGGTCCTCACCGTGGCCGAGGTGGAGCGGCTGCTCGTCGCGCCCAACGCCGTCGAGCCGCTCGGCATCCGCGACCGGGCGCTGCTCGAGCTCGCGTATGCGACCGGTGTGCGCGTCTCCGAGCTCGTCGGCCTCGAGCTGCAGCACATCCTGTATCAGGAGGGGCTCGCGCGCGTGTTCGGCAAGGGATCGAAGGAGCGCATCGTCCCCGTAGGACGCCGGGCGCTCGGCGCAGTCGCGCTGTACGCGCGGGAGATCCGGCCGCTCTTGAACCGGACCCTGGGTGGGGATACGCTGTTCCTCAACGCTCGCGGCACGGCGCTCTCCCGAGTGGGAGCGTGGGGGGTGATCAAGCGGGCGGCGCGACAGGCGCGGATCGCCAAGCGGGTGACGCCGCACACCCTGCGCCACACCTTCGCGACTCATCTCCTGGAAGGAGGGGCCGACCTGCGAGCCGTGCAGGAGATGCTCGGACACGCGGATCTCGCGACCACGCAGCTCTACACCCACGTGGACCGCGACTACCTGCGCACGGTGCACCGCCAGTTTCATCCCCGGGCCTGAGATTCCTTTTGCAGGGTCCCTACCTCAGGTCGCATCCCGCTGAGCCCGGGTGTTGGCCGGTCTCCCCGTCTGGCGTACGTTTAACATCCCTTTCCAAAGGACCATGGCTCATGAACTGTCCGGCCTGCGGGAACGTGATGACCGAGGTCACGGCGGGCGACATCAGGGTGGACGCCTGTAAGGGGGGCTGCGGCGGGCTGTGGTTCGACGAGTGGGAGCTCCGCAAGGTCGATCAGCCCGATCAGTCAGCGGGCCAGGGCCTCCTCGACATCCCGCAGAACCCCAAGGTCAAGGTCGATCAGAGCCGGCCCCGCAAGTGTCCCCGCGATCCCGACATCGTCATGATGCGCCATTTCTGGAGCGTGAAGCGGCAGGTCACGGTGGACGAATGCGCGAAGTGCGAGGGTGTGTTCCTCGACCCCGGCGAGCTCGCGGAGATCCGGAGCGAGTACCGGTCGGACGACGAGCGCCACAAAGCCGCCTCCGCGTACTACCGCGAAATGTTCGACACACAGCTCGCGGGGATGCTGAAAGAAGACAAGGGGAAGCTCGAGAACGCGCGCAAGATTGCCAACATCTTCAAGTTCATCTGTCCGAGCTTCTACCTGCCGGGGAAGCAGGGTTGGGGAGCGTTCTGATGACAGGGCATCAGGAGCCGGTCTCGCACGAGCTCAGCCGCCGGGATTTCGTCGCCGCCACCGCCGCGACGGTGGGCGCGGCGCTC
>DATDFP010000401.1:0-7040 GCA_036522535.1 Gemmatimonadales bacterium | reverse complement strand
TGGGCGCCCCCGCCGAGCTCCGGATGGACCTCTCGGTTCGCTTCGAGCTCAAGGCCGACCGGTTCCGCAATCTGACGTGCACGTCGATCGACCGGCAGCAGGCGATCTCGGGATGTCGGGGAGGATTCCCGACGGTCAGTCCCGCGCCGCAGTACGCGGTGCGCACTGGCGGCGTCCTGGGACAGCGGCTGCACGTGGACGTGGATTTCGACAGCCGCCGGGAGTTCGACGCCAATAACAACCTCAAGATCTGGTATCAGGGACTCGAGGACGATGTCCTGAAGCGTGTCGAGGCGGGGAACGTCACGTTCCGCGCCCCGCGCTCCCGCTTCATCACCGCGGCCATCCCTGCGAACAACTTCGGCGTGCAGGCGGAGGCGCAGCTCGGCTCGCTGGAACTGACCGGGATCTACGCCCAGCAGCGAGGCAACGTCATCAAGGACCGTGTCTACGACGTGGGCGCGACGACGACCCAACCCATTGATCGCGTCGCGCGCGACCTGGACTACGAGACGGGCCGGTTCTTCTTCGCGGTCGATCCTGCACTGATCCCAGGCTATCCCGCGGTGGACGTCCTGGCGATCAACTCGCCGAGCCTCCCCGACTCCCTGCGCGTGGGGAGCCTGCACGTCTATCGGGTGCGGGCCGTCTCTCCACTCTCGAGCAGCAATCAGAACATCGGCGGCGTGCGGGCGGTGGCCTGCGGCCCGAGCCCGCGCCGGTCCGTGGACTGCGGCGCGCAGCGCGCCGGGCCCTTCCAATGGGAGATCCTGCAGGAGGGGAAGGACTACTACGTGGACCCGAGCGGCAGCTGGTTCGCGCTTGCCACGCGCCTTGACCAGAGCGACTACCTCGCGGTCTCGTACGTGCCGGCGGGCCAGACGAGCTGCGTTTCCGCGTCGCCCGGGGCGGGACGCTGCGTCGGCACGTTCCCCGTCGCGGCGCACCCCGACACGTCCCTGGTCGACACGCTTCGATTGGTCTACGATCCCAAGCCGGGCGTGACCGCGAGCTCGCCCAGCTTCCGCTTCGAGATCCGCAGCGCCTACCGCGTCGGCGGCGGCGAGATCACACGCGAGACCGTTCAGCTCGTCGTCACGGTGAACCAGCGGGAGCGGACCGTCGCAACCCAGGAGACCTACCTCGCGCGGCTCGGGCTGGCGCTCCAGTCGGATCCGACCAGGTTCGACCAATACAACCGCCTCTTCCCGCGCACCCGCGACCCCGGCCAGGGCGCACCGTTGCGGGACTACTTCGTCGTGTTCCCGCACCTCGAGCCCTTCGCCGACTCAACCAGGCTCGCGCCCACCGAGCGCAACGACTCGTTGTACCGCACCCCGCGCGCCTTCCTGACGAGCCAGGGGCCCCCCTCGGTGTTCGCGGTGCGGCTCCAGGCCGACGTGTCCGCGTCCGCGGACCGCAGTACCCTGTCCCTCAACAGCTTCCAGATCCGTGACGGGAGCGAGAAGATCTCCGTCGGGGGCCGCCTGCTGACGCGCGACGTGGATTACACCATCGACTACGCCAGTGGGCAGGTGCAGTTCAAGAACCCCGACTCGCTGTTCCAGGGCGGCGCGGCAGAGGTGCGCGCCCAGTTCGAGGAGCGCGCCGCGTTCGCCGTCGCGCCCACGTCGGTCTACGGCCTCGCGGCACGCTACGACCTCGGCGCGCGCGGCCAGGTCACCCTCACCGGGCTGTTCCAGAACGAGCAGAGCGCGTTCACGCGGCCCCCCCTCGGCCTCGAGCCCTCCTCGAGCTTCATCGGCGGCGTGAGTACGGAGCTGCACTTCCAGCCCGACTTCCTCACGCGGGCGCTGAACAAGCTCCCGGGCATCCACACCGACGTCCCGTCGTTGCTGAACGTTTCCGCGGAGGCGGCGCTGTCGCGTCCCAGCCCGAACCGGGCGGGCCAGGCCTACGTGGAGGAATTCGAGTCCGACGCGGGACGATTCATCTCGCTTGCCGAGAGCGGCTGGCATTGGGGGAGCGTCCCCGCGACCGCGCGCGGCGCCGAGCCATTCGGGATCGGGGCGGCTGGATTCGATCCGGCCGCCGCCGCCGCCCTGACCTGGCAGAGCCTGCCCCTCGACTCGGCAGGCAACCCGATCCAGTTCCTGGCGCAGCAGATTGACCCCACGATCCGGGTCGTGGGCCAGGCGCAAGCGGCCGAGCCGGCGCTCTGGCTGATGCTGCACGCCGATACGGCGCTGGGCCTCGCGGACTCGCGGACGGGCGCGCCCAGTTGGGTCCGCCCGCACCGGGACGGCGCGCGCTGGCGCTCGATCACGCAGGCTCTTTCTCCCACCGGCATCGACCTGTCGCGCGTCGAGTACATCGAGGTGTGGGTGTGGGAGGACAATCACCGTACCGCCAGGGCCAACCACGCCGCGCTGCTGATGGACTTCGGCGCGGTGTTCGAGGACGCGCTCGCGTGGGTCCCCCAATCCTTCACGCACACCGATGCCGGCGACACGGCGTACTACGGCCAGCGCTTCGTGGGCAGGGGGAGACTCGACACGGAGCGCGATCCGATCACGCACTCCT
This sequence comes from Gemmatimonadales bacterium, assembly GCA_036522535.1. GTDB lineage: Bacteria > Gemmatimonadota > Gemmatimonadetes > Gemmatimonadales > GWC2-71-9 > AG12. The sequence goes on along the minus strand of DATDFP010000401.1, from coordinate 4,496 downwards.
GGGACGCGACGCTCACCGACGAGGGCATTCTCTCCGACCGCGTGACCGACGGCATCGCCGACTCGACGCTCGCCGTCGTGGTGGACACGGTGCCGCTGTGCAGCGCCACGCAGCACGGCCTGCTCCCACTGTACCGCTTCGGGGATCTCCGCTCCCGCTGCGGGCGCCACAACGGCTTCGTGGACACGGAAGACCTGGACGGCGACTTCCAGCTCGACTCGGTGGCGGGGGTCCGCACCGGGGAGAGCTTCGTGCGCTTCGTGTTCCCGATCGGCGACGATCGCTTCTACGTGCGCGACGGCGGCATGGTCCCGGTGGTGGACGCGAACGGGACCCCCGACGGGGCTGCGGGCTGGCGGCTGTACCGCATTCCGTTTCGCGCCGACACCATCCAGGAGGGGCTCGTGAACCTGCGTCAGATTCAGAGCCTGCGGCTCACGCTCGTCGCGCCGGCGCCTCCGACCGCCCCACCGGGCAGCCCCGGCCCCCCGGTCTTTTTCGGGATCGCGCGCTTCCGCCTCGTGGGCGCGGCGTGGCTCAAGCGCGCGGACACGCCGATCCGCGGGGTCGCCGGTGACCGCGGGGTGGGAGTGGGCGAGGTGATCGCGTCGGTGGTCAGCACGGAGAATCGTGACCTCGGGTACACGCCGCCGCCCGGCGTAGTCGATCAGGCCCAGCTTCGCGACGCGAGCCTCCAACTCACCGCCACCCAGATCAACGAGCGGTCGCTGCGGCTGCTCGCCACGGGCCTCGAGGCGGGGCGGCGCGCCGAGGCGTTCCTGCGCTTCACCGCCGAGGGCGACAAGAACTTTCTCAAGTACAGGAGACTCCGTGTCTGGGCCCGGGGCCGGGGCCCCGGGTGGGAGGAAGGTGACCTGCACGCCTACATCAAGGCGGGGAAGGACGAGAACAACTTCTACCTCTACCACGCGTCCGCGCACACCGGCTCGTGGGAGCCGGAGGTCGTGGCCGATTTGGACCGCTGGCTCGCGCTGCGCGCGAGGATCGAGCAGGCGTGGCTCCGCGGCGATGCGGCGCAAGTCTATCCGGGGTGCCCCGACACGACGCTCGTCCCTTTCGACTCGGCCTACGTGATGTGCGACGGGCCCTACATCGTGCACGTTCGGGATCCCGCCACGGCGCCGCCGAACCTGGCCGCGGTCCAGGAGATCGCGGCCGGTATCCTGCGCGTGGACAGCAAGGCCATCGTGGACCAGGCCGAGCTGTGGGTGGACGATATCCGCCTGAGCGACGTCGTGCAGAACGTGGGCACCGCGGCGGCCGTGGACGTGACGCTCAGCGCCGCGAACGTGGCGGACGTCGCCGTCAGCCTGTCGCGTCAGGACGCCCAATTCCGGCAGCTCGGTGAAGATCCCCGCTACCGCACCGACGACGCGGCGACCGTCGCCGGCACACTGCGGCTGGACCGCTTCCTCCCGGATCGCTGGGGGATTGCCGCGCCGCTCACCCTGCGTTATGCGTCGCTCGCGAGCGATCCGTTCTACCTGAGCGGGACCGATATCCGGGCGGACGCGCTCGAGGAAGCGGGGGGGGGAACAGAGGGGCTGCGGAAGCCGCGTTCGGTGGCCGCGAGCTACGCACTGTCGGTCCGCCGCACAGCCCGCGCGACGACGCTCCCGGGGAGGTACCTGCTCGACCCGCTGGCGCTGTCGGGCTCGTACGCCACGGGGAACGCGCGCTCCGACCTCTCCTTCGCGACGGCGTCGAGCTATGCGCTCACTCTCGATTACGTGCTCGGCTTCGTGCGGCGGGGGAGCGGCGTGCGGCTCTTGCCAACGGGCTTCCGCCTTCGCTCGAGCCTCGCGGGCGAGGACGGGTCCCGCGCGAGCTACGCCGTGCCGGTGGAACGCCTGTCGGATTCCCTGGTGACGCCGGCGCGTTCCCGGACTCGCGTCTGGCGCAACAACGGCGGGATCGACTTCACGCCGCTCCGCTCCGTCGAGCTGCGGATGGACGTGACGTCGCTGCGCGATTTGCGGGACTATGGCGACTCTACCACCATCGGTCGTCTCATGCGCGGGCAGCGGCGGGGGCTGCTGGGCCTGAACGTCGGGGTCGAGACGCAGCGCACGGTGACGAGCTACGCGACGGCCGCCCCGCTGGTAGGCGGGTGGCTGCGACCCCGCGCCACGGTCGGCACGTCCTTCGCGTTCAACCGGGACCCGAACGGCCGGGACCCCGTCCGCGACGTCGGCGACACCGCGGGCGGGTTCCATGTCCCCGCCGCCTTCAGCAACTCGCGCCGCCTCGACCTCGGCGTCCAGCTCGACCCGCTGCGTCTCGGGCGGCAGGCGTTCGGCGACAGCGCGGTGGCGACGAGACTGCTGCGCCGCGTCACGACCATCGATCTGGCGTTCAGCCGGATGCAGGCATCGACCTTCGACCGGGCTCCCTTCGTCCCGTCCCTCGACTACCAGCTCGCGCTCGTCCCCTTCGACGGCTTTCGCAGCCAGGGCGGGCTGCTCGCGGGCTCGGCAGCCGACAACTGGAACGTGAACGCGGGCGGCACCGTGCTGCTCCCGCCGCGGATGCACGTGAGCCTCAACTACCGCAAGACGCAGGGGGTGACCTGGGCGCTTCGCACCGATCAGCAGGTACCCACCCGGACGGGCAGCCGCGAGTGGCCGTCGGCGCAGCTGAGCTGGACCTACACGCCTTCCCGCGCCACCCTCGGGGGAGTGCTGCCCGCCCTGAGCGCTCAGCTCGGCTACCGCGAGCAGCAGACGATCGCCGAGCAGCTGCCGTTTGAGGGACTCGCGACGGGAGCGACGCTGACCCAGACCGTCGAGCGCTCCGTGCGCCCGCTGCTCATGCTCACTTGGCGGGGCGGGATCGCCGGCTCCGTCGATGCCGCGCGCACCACCAGCGACCGCATCAGCGCCGGCAACCGTTTTCACACCGAGCGCGATCAGCGGAGCGCGAGCCTCGGCTTCCCGTTCCGGCCGCCCGCGTGGCTGGGGCGCCTCAAGAACGAGATCCGCACCGCGGCGCGCTACTCGCGCACGGTGGACCGCGTGTGCCTCCAGGCCGCGGGGCAGGCGGCGTGCGTGCCCTATGTGGACACGCGGCAATCTCAGTCGCAAGTTTCCCTGGATACGGACGTCCCTCCCAACTTCAGCGCGGGCTTCCAGGTGGCGTATCTGCTGAACGACGAGCGCCAGGCGAACCGCAAGACCTCCCAGGTAGTGGTCACGGCGTTCGTCGAGCTGCACACCAGCGTCGGCGAGCTAAGGTGAGCCGCCCGGCGCGGCTGGTGCCGGCGCTCGGCGCCGTGGCGCTCGCCCTCGGCTGCCAGGCGCGGGAAGGGAGCCATGCACGCCGGCCGCGCGAGTTCGACGGCAGCCGCGCTTTCGGTTACGTCGAGCAGCAGATGGCGTTCGGCCCCCGCATCCCCGGGACGTCCGGCCATGAGCGCGCGGGCGACTGGCTGGTCGCCCAGTTCCGCGCGCGCGCCGACACCGTCTGGGTGCAGGCGTTCGCTCACGCGACGAAGCGGGGCGACACGCTACACCTGCGCAACATCCTCGCTCGGTTCCGCCCCGACGCCGCCGAGCGGGTACTGCTCCTCGCCCACTGGGACACGCGGCCGAGAGCCGACCAGAGCCCGAACCTGGGACAGCAGCGCCTCCCCGTGCCGGGCGCGAACGACGGCGCGTCGGGCGTCGCCGTCTTGCTCGGCGTCGCCGACGCGCTCAAAGCGAAGCCCCCGGCGGTCGGCGTGGACCTGCTGTGCGTGGACGGGGAGGACTACGGTGACTTCAAGGACACGAGCGACGTGCTCATCGGGTCGCGCTATTTCGCCGCGCACCAGCCGCCCGGGTACCCGCCGTTGTACGCCGTGCTGTTCGACATGGTGGGGGACAAGGACCAGCAGTTTTACTACGAGGCGAACTCCGAGACGGTGGCGCCGGAGGTCGTGGACCGCGTGTGGCGCACCGCCGCCGACCTGGGCTACGGGCGCGTCTTTCTCCCCGGCGTGAAGCACGCACTCATCGACGACCACGTCGCGCTGCAGCGGGCTGGGATCCACGCGATCGACGTCGTCGACTTCGACTATCCCTACTGGCACACTCGTGACGACACGATCGATAAGATCGCGGCTGCTTCATTGCAAATCGTCGGTGATGTAGCCGTAGCATTGGTGCGCTAGAAAGGCGTTGTAAGACGCTACGACGCTACGTTGTAAGGGGTGAATCACGCAGTTTCGTACAACATAGCGTCCTAGCGTCTTACAACGGCCTTACAACGTAGCGTCATAGCGTCCGCTAACGCCTTTTTTCGTCCCCTGCTGCGCTTTTCCGATGCCGCTTGCCTGACCGCATGCCCCTAGGTTCGCCGCATGGACGACCGCCGCGCGGCGTTGCTGCTCGCGCTCCTCGCCCTGACGGGCGCCGGCACGCGTTACGCCCTTTCGCCCGTCCCGACGGCTGCGCCCGGAGACGTGCGGCTCGTCGCCGTGGACACGCCGCCGCCCG